>PKXR01000005.1 GCA_003133485.1 Candidatus Dormiibacterota bacterium | reverse complement strand
CAGGTACCAAACGTCGTAATTGGCCAGAGTTTGCTGCAGGACAAAAAAGACCACCGACCCGATCACGGGGCCCTCGATACTCCCCAGCCCGCCGATCAGCACGGCAAAGATCATGTAGGCGGTCCACTGGATGTTGAACACATTCACCGCTTGGACGTCGAGCTGGCTGATGGCGATCACGTCGACCTGGTTCTGAAGGATCAGGTTCTTAGCTACCTGGGTGGCCCCGGGGGGGGGCCGATTGGTTGTCCACCTCGATGATGTTGAAGTGGTAGGTCTTGCCACCCTTGGTCAATCCCTTGGCGAATGAAGATGTCGCATTGATCTGCTTCAGCACGAAGTCGTCGGGGACCGCGAACCCAGCCAAGCTGCCCGTCTGGGGGCTGCCGTACCCAATGACGAGGTCCTTGGTGTTGGAGCTGCCGCCCGCCCCCTTCAGACCAGGACCGCAGGCAGCGAGGAGCTCGCCGGTGGCCAGCGCAGCGGGCACTCCCGACCAATCCCTTGAGGACGGTGCGACGCGATATCTGCCGCTCCAACGTTGTAGCCATTAGCGCCCTCCTGCATCTACGCACCCGCTGAACGTTCGTACGCTGTGCGAACGTCGAGTTGCAAAATACGTATCAGGAATGTAGGGGACCCTGTCAAGAGATTTAAGACCGCTGCCGCGCGCTCAGAGCTGGCGGATCACCTGAGAAGTGGTGATATGCCAGCAATGATGGGCTGCGTTGGCGTTCATCTTTCTGCAACACCGTCGTCTTCGATGACCGATCGCCGTCGGTCTGAATCACTCCTGAACCTGTGAAGGGCGATTACCCCAGCTAATTTTGGGCGCGTTCGGTGCACGCCGGTCCGCTGGCTGGAGCTGCACCACCGGGGGCTCGGTCGAGAAGATCCGCGCCACCCGCAGTCTGCGAGCAACTCGGCGGCCCAACTGCTTGACCGGTGCCCGGGAAGGGTTGATCAGATCCCGCCGGACGGGGAGCGCCAGTGGGCCCGGCGCCCCCTGCTTAGTCAATGAAGGCCGACGTCCCTCGACCTGAAGGCCGGCTGCCACGGGTGGAGCGCTGGATACAATTCCCGTCGTGGAACGCCGTTCGGGCACCGTGGAAGGGCGGTGCTATACTCGCCGAAGGTCTACCTAGGGAGGTTCGGCCATGCTCTCACCGACCCATATCGTCTTTCTGTTGCTTCTTATCCTCCTGGCTTTAGTCGTGTTCGGACCGAAACGGCTCCCCGAATTGGGTAGCAGCGTAGGGAAGGCCCTCCAGGAGTTCAGGAAGGCTTCGACTTCGACCATGGACGAAGTTAGGTCGGTGACTAACTCGGTCAATCCTGCCCCGACCACTGTCGAGCCCAAAGCGCCAGTAGTCGAGCCCGCCGTCACCGCTGCCCCTGTCACTGAGAAGAAGCCCCCCGACTGATACGGCCGCGGTGGCAGCTTCTTCTCTGTCGATCCTCACGACGGCCGTGCCGTGCCAGCGCGTAATGAGGAGGTGCAGCTCTCGCCGCTGCACGCAGTCAGATGCCCGTATCGGCCAGTATCCACTGATTCTGTCCAAGCAGATCAAGTTGTACCCAATCAGAGGCTGGGCATGATGATGCGTCGGTTGGCACGTTGCGCCACCTCAGGCCGACAGATGCCCCGACTCCTGCAAGCACCGAGACTGATGTATGCGTGGCGCTAACAGCCGCAGACCCTTCATGGCCGTCCTCTGGTTTGAGGTTTGGGGCTGAACCCGGCCACCACGGTAACGCTCGGAGACCTCTCGCGCGTGCACCACTTCGTTCCCGTGTAGAACCCTCGGACGGCACCAACGGATGCGGCCGAAGGACGAAACTGACCGCTTGCGTTTGCTGCCTCTGCCGCTTCATCTCGCGAACGTTCGCTTTCCAGGGAGTCTGAGAAGCTGACAGCGGTTCGTGGCTGCCCAGCAGCTACGCTTCCCCGATGGCGGACCACCAGCAGAATCCCGACAGCGAAGACCGCCGCCGGTGCCAGTGGGCGACCGGACCATGGCTTACGCCGTACCACGACTTCGAGTGGGGCGTACCGGTGCATGACGATCGTCGGCACTTCGAGCTCCTGGTATTGGAAGGAGCCCAGGCTGGCCTGAGCTGGCTCACCGTGCTCAAGAGGCGCGATGGTTACCGCCGTGATTTCGCTGATTTCGATCCAGCTCTGGTAGCCGGTTTCGATGCCGCACGGGTCGAGCTGCTGCTCACCGATCCAGCGATCGTTCGGAACCGCCAGAAGGTAGAGTCGGCAGTTGGCAATGCCGCGGGCCTTCTCCGAATTCAGAGGGAGGTGGGCAGCTTCGATGACTACATTTGGAGCTTCGTCAACAAGACCCCGATCCAAAACAGTTGGACCTCTGGAGAGCAGGTGCCGGTCACGACACCCATAGCAAGAGCAGTGAGCGCCGATCTACGAAAGCGAGGATTCCATTTCGTGGGACCGACCATCTGCTACTCCTACCTGCAGGCGGCGGGTCTCGTGTTTGACCACCTCACAAGTTGCTTCCGGTTTAGAGAGCGCGAGTGAGCGCGCCTAGAGCAGTCTCTTGGAGACTGGTCGCTAGCCAACTCGAACGGCCGTCGATCCGGCCAGGACGGCACTTTGGGTGGTGCAATCCCCGAGCTCCGATAACGGCGGGACCGGGTGACAGGCGGACTCCTCCCCGGTCTGGCATCGGAGGCTGGAGCGCGGATACCTCGTGATCCTGAATTTAGTGTAGCTTCCCAATCACAGCCGAGCGACGCGGCCCCGGGCCGGCTGGGGGTGAAGGGATCGAGTGGCCTCCCAGGAACGACCGTNNATTCGAAGAAAAACAGTGCGTGGTCAGCACATCCTGACGTTGGCCAGCCGTTAGCTAGCGTCTACCGTCCTTGGGGGCGAAGACCGACCAGTGGTGCTTCTGGAGCACTGGAGCCCACTGCTTCACGTACGCGCCTCCCGGTTCAAACAGGGACCTGCCCAGCAGAGGTGCGGCGCAGCCCAGTACTGGAGCGACAGGCTGGCGGCGATCTCACGGCTGGCTCGGTACTTCTGCCCCTCGATTAAGCCGTTGGGGATCGACCAGGCTCGCTGGGCTCCGATCAGGACCAGCAAACGCGCGCAGACAGCAGCCGCCAGCGGTCGAGTGGTAGATCTGGTCCACATACTCCTCCAGCGGTGGGTTGGCTCAAGCACCGTGACCGCGCCCAAATAGGGGCCGATGATCACAAGGAGGTTGAGGGTCGCATAGCGGGAGGACTGCGCGTAGCGCAGTCCGAGTTCGGTGCGACCGCCAATGACCAGGAGGTCGAATGCAAGACCTGAGCGGGCTACCTCAGCCCGGCGAAAAGGTCACTTTCGGGTTTGGACGCTCCAGTTCGATCCAGCGCTCGAATGAAGTACTCGGTGCCCAGAATCATTGGGGCAACTCGGTCGGGCAGTTCCGCAAAGAAGGAGTTGTCCATCTGGCTAGAGTGACACCGGACTGCCCCCAATTTAGCGGCGACGTGCTCGTTTACATCCACCATTGTCGTGATCAGGTCGTCGGGTACCCCAAAGGGAGGATTGTCCGGATCAAACTCCGTTTCACCAAGGTCCCAGGGATCGATTCCGGCCTCCTTCATCTGAGCTAACACTCGGCGAGCGAGCGACTTTGGGAAGACGGTGTAGTAAAGCTTGCTGGGGATTCCAGTCTGGAGTGTCGCTGCCTTGGCGACTTGATGCGTCCGAATGTGGTCGGGGTGGCCGTAGCCGCCATCCTGGTCGTATGTGACGACTACCTGCGGGCGATATTTTTCGATCAACGCGGAGAGGCGGGCTACCTCCGGTTCGAGCTCGGATCCCGCGAAGGTCGCCTCGGACGCATCCTGGCCCCAGTCAGCCATCCCCGAGTCCCGATAGCCCAGCAATTCCAAGTGAGTGACCTCTAGCTCACGGCAAGCCCGCTCCAACTCTCCTCGCCGGACCACCCGCACCGCGTCCGGGTCATGCCCGGGCTGGCCTGGCTTTATCCCTGCAGGACCGTCTCCCAGTTCCCCCCCGGTGCATGTGACTAGAACGGTTTGAAGTCCTTCAGCAGCGTACTTGTGTAATACGCCTCCAGTTGAGGCAGCCTCGTCATCCGGGTGGGCATGCACGGCCATCAGGGTGAGTTGGACAGAGGACACACCCACAGTCTGCCACGGTCGATCGCCGGGCTCAAATGAAGATCTCAACCAGAGGTGCTTCGAGGGCTCGCGGCTGCCCCGTCGGAGCCGCTGTCACGCCTCACATGCTGAGGCTCTCGAAGATCGCCCAATTCATCTCGAGAGTCAGGCGACTGAGTTCGCGACGCTATGCTCTCGTGGTGACGGCCAAGGACCCGGTTGTGGGTGGGACCCTCAACCCGCTCAGAGAGATCTAACTCGATGACCCCCGAACTGAGAACGGACGATCGCATCCTCTTGTTGGGCCGATTGGTGGAACGATCATTGGACCGGACCACCGCTTGGGATCAGAGTGGGAACTGCCTGGGGAGCCCTCTTTTGGAGACCGAGTGAGATCGTGTTGCAACTCTTGACCAGGAGCGACGTCGTAGACAGCTTCACGCTGATTCCACGCCCACGCTTGTCCGCATGCACAGCTATCCTCGGGTGTTGCGGACTTCCGGTCCCGTCCGACCCCACCGGCCGACCAGCTCCCGGGAAGATTAGCCACCGGACTCGAAGCGACGCTAACTGGGGTGCGATGATCAGTCCTGCCGAACACTCGCACGGGCGCGGGCGTGCCAACAGTTCGTAACGTAGAGGCGGTAGGGACAGCTCTGGTGAGCGTCATTGTGGTGACCTACGAGACGCCTCCCGGGATGCTCAATCTCTGCTTGAGAAGTGTGCTTGACTCGGACTATCGTCCGATCGAACTGGTGATAGTTGATAACAGCCAGACCTCCGTAGTAGCGGACGAGGTGTCGTCGTGGACGCACAGATCGCCTGAACTAGGACGCAAGGTTGTCTTCCTGCCTCAGAAGCGAAACTCAGGTTATGCAGCGGCGACCAACCAAGGGCTCGCCGCGAGTTCAGGCGAGCTCGTCCTACTGCTAAATCCTGATGCGGTGCTGGAGCACACGGCTCTAGCCAAACTGGTAGATGCGGCTACTCGCCGCCCCCGAGCNNGACGGTCACGAGGGGATCCTGGATTCGGTGGGCATCGACCTATTCCTCCGGGCTGAGGGCGCTCAACGAGGTCTGGGAGAGCCGGACATTGGGCAGTTTGACCTCGAGGAACGGGTTGCGGGACTTTGCTTCGCCGCGGCGCTTGTCAGGAGCTCCGCATTCTCACCGAGGTCCATCGGGCCCCTCGACGAGCGGTTCTTCATGTTTTACGAAGATGTGGACTGGTCCATGCGTGCGTCCCTTCGGGGAGAGGAATTTTGGTCGGTCCCGTCGGCGACGGTGCGTCACGTTCACTCGGCAAGCACTCGGGGCATGCGCTCCAACTTCAAAGATCGCCTGATTCAACGAAACCTCATCTGGACGGCGGCCAAGAATCTGGAGAGGCGTCGAGTCGGCCCGGTCGTAGCTCGACGAACTCTGTTGGCGCTGGGAGGCGGGTTTCTAAGTGGCCATCCTTGGACCGCACTAAGACTTTCGGGGGAAGCGTGGATGGGCATGCCCGGGATGTTGGCGACTAGGCGAGAGTATCAAAAGCGCCGCACACACTCTGACCGTGCTGTGCTAGCGAAAGGGAAGCTGAGGGGCTCCTTCGACTCGAGCAAATATCGCCCACTACCGACCGTGAGTACATTGATCAGTGTCTTATCGCGACTGTATGTCACTTCACCCAGCCCAGCTCTGGGGGTTTTGGTTTTTCGGCTGACGCTTGCCGAGCGGACCGCGGGTGCCTATCCTGGCCGGATGGCGCAACTAGTCAGAGAATCCGGGGTCGACATTCCCTCGGGTCTTGAGTGGCTCTTGCAGCGTTTAGAGGCGGACTAGATACGTTGTCGAAGCGCATATTGATCGTAGCCAATGATGTCGTCTCGTCCCAGATGGCCGGACCGGGAATTAGGTGCTTTGAGTTGGGCCGTCAGTTGAGTCTGGCGGGACACCTTGTCACGATCGCCGGGATTGGTGCTACCGATCTCGACTGTGACGAGATGACGATAGTGCCGCCTCTTGATCGTGCGGCCATGGAGCAACTTGCCGCAGCGCAGGACGCGATTCTGCTCGAGGGATTCGCTTTAGCAAGATATGGGTCGCTACGTCGATTGACGGTGCCCCTCATCGTTGACCTGTATGACCCTTTTCCCCTCGCCCTGCTTGAACAAGAGGCACTGCGACCAATGGGCGAGCAGAGGGCTCAAGGAGAAAGGGTTCGGATGGCGCTGAAGGACCTGTTGGATGCGGGGGACTACTTCCTGTGTGCGAGCGAACGCCAGCGAGACCTCTGGATCGGCAGCCTAGTTTTGGCCGACCGAATTAACCCGGACACGTGGCGTGCGGACAACACCTTGCGGAGTTTGATAGATGTCGTTCCGTTCGGTGTTTCGAGCCAGGATCCCCCGCGGCATGACCATGGCGACCGCCAAATCATGGGTCCCGAAGTTGGGTCTGATGACCTGGTCCTTCTGTGGGGTGGAGGAATCTACAACTGGTTCGACCCCCTGACGCTTTTGAGAGCCGTTGCGCTAGTGGCGCCGCATTTGCCGCATGTGAAGCTGGTCTTCATGTCTACGACACATCCTCAGAAGGGCGTTCCCGCCCGGATGTGGATGCCGGCCCGAACCAGGGAGCTGTCGGACAGCCTAGGGCTGACCGGAGTTCACGTAATCTTTCACGAGGACTGGGTTCGCTATGAGGACCGATGGCGGTGGTTGGCCGCAGCGGACTGCGGGGTATCGACCCACTTCGATCACGCGGAGACGCGCTATGCCTTCAGGACGCGCATTCTCGACTACCTCTGGGCGGGACTTCCGATCATCTGCACCGACGGCGACGTGTTCGCAGATGCGGTCAGGGAGGAACGGTTGGGCTGGGTTGTCCCGCCCGAAGACGACGAGGAGCTTGCACGTGCAATCTTGGCCCTTGCGGCCAGTCCCTCTGAGCGTGAGGTTATTCGGTCCAACGTAGAGAGGGCGGCCATTCGGATGAGATGGCCTGCCGTCACGGCACCCTTATTGAATTACTGCGAGCAGCCGAAGCGAGCCGCTGATTTTGCTCGCCGAGATCGATCTACCGGTCCTCGCCCCGCCGGGTCGGGACAGCGGCTTGCTGCAGCTTCCCAGGTGGTCAGGGTGGGGCTGAGTGCGCTCAAAGCTGAAGGGCCGCTCGCTACTGGACGGAAGGCGATGCGGTGGTGGTCTCGGCGGCACCCAGGCTAATCTCACTGGCGGCCGAGGTTTCGGCTCATTCCGGAAGGAGGTCGCGAGCGGTTGGGGGGAGTGGGCGAGAAGGCCCCTGTTCCTTGCTCAGCGCTCTCGGCACCTGGCGGTCGTGACCGAATCGTCACGATTGGGGCCCCGCTCCGACCACGCCTTCGGTTACCTTTATGAACGACCGACAATTCCGCGCCCGTGGGCCTTCCAGCACCGACCAGGACCAGATGTACAACCCGTTCAAGCGCACACGATTCCGTGCTCTGCCTGGCAGGTCGCTGAAGGCGATCCTGGTGGTGGGGATCGTCCTGACAGGNNGGGATCCCGTCCCTGGGTATTCCGGCTTCGCCTAGCCGGGCTGGCTCGGATCTCGGCTCGCCGCATTCGACCGCTCAGCTGCCGAGCGCAGCGTCCCCAACCCCTGGACCTGCGCAGACCGAGGCAGCACACCCGACATCTTGCTTCGATCTGCCCCTGAGCAGCCAAGTGATCGTGCCCGGGAGTTGCTGGCAGACGGGGGCGACCTCCTTGCTGGTAGCCGGTGAGGTACCCAATCAACCCACGGAGGGGGCGGTAGCGGTCCTCCAAGGCCAAGGTCAAAGTGTCACGAACGTAGTAGGGGCTGGGCCCCTGACGGTGATTAGCGCGAACACTCAGTCGGGATGCGTCGGCGATGATTCCGGCGGATTCTACTCCGTCGACCTGACCGACGGATCGGTCGGGCCGTTGAGTACTGGCGAATGCCCGGTCATCAGCAGCGACGCTACCGATCCGGACGCTGCCCGAAGTTCCGCGCGAAGCGTAAGAACGGTTAGTGACCAAATCGCGTTTCCGACGTCGGCATCGGCGGCACTCATTCCGCCTCCCGTCACCTTTTCGTACTACGAATATCTCGCTTACGAAAGCAGTTGCGAAAGCGGGGCGACCACCGGGTGCGTCCTCTACGTTCAAGGCCAGTCCACAGTCACTCCTACCCAAGGTGGGATCGTGGTCCTTGATTTTGGGTCTCAATGCAGCTCAGGCACGACGTACGGAGTCCAAATGTTCGGCAGCACCAGCTGCACGGCAGACGCGACCATACACAACCTCGTTCAGGAGTGGATCAGCGGCTACGAGTCGGACCACGGTGCGTCCGCGCCGAACATCACAGTAGCTGNNGTAATAGCTTCACGGCGGCTGATCCCTCCACTGGCTATGAACCCGCGAGTCTCCAAACTGCCGGTGCGGACTGGTACCAAGGACTGGTTGGCTCCGCCTACGCCGGTGGGTCCGCACCTCTCACATTGTGGGGCGCTAGTGACATGGAGGAGTCTGGCGACGGTGAATGGTACGACGGGTCCGACACGATCAACTGGGTCGGCGGGTATTCGGCCGCCGCCTTCCCGACTGTCCCTGCTTCTGAATGCTCGCTCTCGCAGCGCGGATTCCTCGCAGACTTTGGCGACTACAACAGCGGCGGCCTCGGCGCCGCCGACTGGACTGAGAATCAGGTGTACGACGTTTC
>PKXR01000084.1 GCA_003133485.1 Candidatus Dormiibacterota bacterium | reverse complement strand
GCGCAGCGCCGCCGCGGCGGCCGGAGATGAAGACCTGCCCTTCGGCGCGCGCAAGAGGCGAATCGAGCTTTCATCACCAGGGTCGATCACTGAATCCACGGAAGCTGGCCGAGCCGAGTAATGGGCACTTGAGTTGGATTCGCGGGTCGGACGAGTTCGACCTGGTGGCGTAACGATCTCGGAACGCTCGGAGATTAGAGTGGAGATTGGCCGCCACAGAGGGTTGGCGGCGCAGGAGTAGCTGCACCAATGCCCACTCGAACGGAAACAGTACACACGGCTGATGCCGATACGGCTGCCCGAGCCACGAGGGCAACCCCTTTCCGCTCGGCGTCGCCGACTGCCGCGATGGTCGCGGCCGTGATGATCGTGATTCTGATAGCCGCAGTTGTCGTGCTCTCGACGCTAAACCACGGCTCCAAGGGCGAAAATTTCATAGTGATCGCGTTGCCGTTCGCCGCCGTGGGTTTTGTAGTGGCCCGCCGGCAGCCCAATAACGCGATTGGCTGGATTCTCTTTGGCGTGGCGGCTTGCTTTCTTCTGATAGCAGTTGGGCGAGAATATTCGGGTATCGATTACCGAGTTCACCACGGCTTGTTGCCACTCGGCTGGCTGGCAATATCCCTCACCGACCTTTGGACCCCCGTTTTCTTGCTGATGGGACTACCCATGCTTCTCTTTCCGGCGGGAAGGGCGCCCTCTTCGCGGTGGCGCTGGTCCCTGTGGGTCTACTTGGTCGCGGGCGGTTTTGAAACCGCCATAGCGCTGGCAGGAGGTCTGAGCATCGGGATTGGTCGCCATGTCCACGTCGACTTGATCGGTATGCCCACCAATAACATCGGCGGCTTTTTGGGAGTCTTGGGAAACGTCGCGAACGTGTGCGCCCTGATCTCGCTGGCCTGCGCGGTGACGTGGATTATTCGCCTGCTGGCGAGCTACCGGAGTGCTAGAGGTGACAACCGGCAGCAACTGAAGTGGCTAATGGCCGGAGGCGCGCTGACCATCGTCTCCGTGGTGTTGGGTGCCTCCGGGGTGCTCCCCAACGGCCCGACTCCATCGAGGATTGGACCCCAGCTGCTGTCCTTCCTGATCGTTTTTGGGTTCTTGGGCCTGCCATTCGGATTAGCTGCGGGAATCCTCAAGTACCGTCTCTACGACATTGACCGGCTGATCAGCCGAACCTTGTCCTATGCCATCGTCACCGCGCTACTGATCGGGGTCTACGTCGGCGTCGTCACCCTGGCCACGAGAGTTCTGCCGTTCTCCTCACCCCTCGGGGTCGCAGCCTCCACCCTGGTTGCGGTCGCACTTTTCAATCCGCTCCGTCGACGGGTCCAGCGGCTGGTGGACCGCCGGTTCAACCGGGCCAGGTACGATGCCGAGGCGACGATTGAAGCCTTCGCCCACCGACTCCGGGAGGATGTCGACCTGGAGGTGGTCAGCTCCGAGTTCGTCCACGCCGTTCAGTCCTCGGTGGAGCCGGCCCACGTCTCGCTGTGGCTACGGCCGACCGGTTATGGAGGCTGAGCCAGGTAGCTCCGTGAGCGCGTACTTCCCCCAATGCCTACTGGGCGACCGGTCCCTTGGCTGTCAACTTCGCTTTCAAAGGTGCCCGATGACACGCGAGCTAGGTGCGGGACACGCTCAACAACTACAGGAGAGAGGATGTTCCTGTTGTCTCGACTGATCCGCCTGCTGCTGCGCAAGTGGCAGCAGCGAGGCGGCACTGGAGGCCGTCCGGGCCGGTTCTCCTGACCGATGCTACCCCGGAGCTAGTCCGTCGTAACGTTCTCGGAACCCTCCGAGCCTACACTCGCCGCAGCGGCTGCGAGTGTTAGGTCGGCATTGGGAGGAAGAGAACCATGAACCGGGGTGAGTACGTAACGGAGATCAACCGTCCGACGGCGGACGTCTTTGCCCTCTTGGAGTCCTTCGACCGGTTTCCCGAGTGGAACACCAGTGTGACCAGGTCACGCAAGACTAGCGACGGACGATTGGGCGTGGGCAGCACCGCCGTCGTGGTGGGCAAGTTCTTGGGCCTTAGCTACGAGATGCACTCTGTATGCACCGAATATGTTCCGAATCGGAAGATCGCCAGCAAGACCGTATCGGGACCCTCCCACCTCGAAGTCGAGTACAAGGTCGAGCCCGCGGATGGCGGCACCAGGTTCACGACCGTGGTTACAGGCGACAGCAAGGGCTTCTTGAAGGTCGCCGAGCCGGTGGCTTTCCGAGTTACCAAAAAGCAGTTTGAGGCGGCCAGCGAGAATCTGAAGGCGCTGTCGGAGGCCGACTCACCTCAGGGGTAGTACCCCATCCAGACTGCGCCGCAGTCAGCCCGGCGAGGAGATCGGCGCCTGACTCAGATCCTCGGCTCGACTGAGCCCAGCTGGGGCGCGTAACGATCTCGGAACGCTCTGAGAATACCATTGGCTCAGACCGCCGATCATAGCTGGCGGTGTAGGAGTTGCCAACCCCATGCCGACGCCGTCCCAGATCCCCCCCCTGAGCGCCGGTCTCCCAGTTACGCGCGCCCGGTCCACCCGTCGCTTGGCCCTGGCATCGCCCGAAACCGCCGCGCTGCTGGGACTCTTGGTGCTGCTACTGCTGGTGGCCACGGTTCCACTGGGCAACCTCTCGCGCCAGCCAATTAACGCCGACAACGCGTCAAGCTTGCTGGTGTTCGTCCCGTTCGCGATAGTCGGGTTTGTGGTGGCCCGGCGACAGCCCCAGAACCCGATCGGCTGGATTGTGCTGGGCGTCGCCATGTTCTTTCTGCTTTCCGACGCAGCCGGGGGCTACGCGGCGTGGGACTACCGATTTCACAACGGTCAATTGCCGCTCGGCGTGGTGGCGGTATTTCTGCAGCTGGGCTGGGCTCCCGCAATTCTCCTGCTCCCTCTCCCGGTCTTCCTCTTCCCGGATGGGCAGCTTCCCTCTCGCCGCTGGCGATGGGTCATGGGTGCCTACCTGGCGAGCGGCACCGTTTGGGCCGCTGCCAACCTTGGGGTAGCAGCCAGCGGCGTGTTCGGGCAGCACATCAGGGTCGACACCGGCGGCCAGCTCATGGTTCTCGACCACCCAACCGGGCTGGCGGCTCTGGTGTATAACTCCGCGAACTCACTCAGTATCGTCTTCGTCGCGTTCTGGCTGGTCTGGGTGGTGCGTCTTGTCGCCACCTACCGACGCGGGACCGGTGAGAGGCGCCAGCAATTCAAGTGGTTTATGGCTGGAGCCGCGATCTCCGGCGTCTGTCTGGTGGTACTTCTGACCACCTCCAGC
>PKXR01000215.1 GCA_003133485.1 Candidatus Dormiibacterota bacterium | reverse complement strand
CGAGCGTGATCAGGGCCGTGCTCATGGCGAAGACCCTGTCCTCGTTGGGCTTGGGAAGCCGAGTCCGGCCCGTCAGCGAGTCAAGAAAGCCCAAGTGACTGCGCTCTAACTGGAGAGCTGCGACTCCAACTCCCGGAGCTTGGCCAGGCGGTGCTCGAGGGACGGGTGGGTCGAGAACACCTCGGCGAGACTCCCCTTGCCCATGTGCACGGCGGGGAAGATCATGAGGGCGTTGGCAGTCTGGACCTGGCGCAGGTCGCGGCTGGGGATCCTGGTCATCGTCCCACTGATCTTCTGCAGCGCCGAGGCCAGCTGGGCCGGGTCTCTGGTGATGATCGCGGAGCCCCGGTCGGCGGCGTACTCCCGGTAGCGGGAGAGGGCTCGAATCAAAACAAAACTGATCGCCCAGACAACCGCCGCCACCAGGATGATCACGATCATGCCCTGGCCCTCGCTGCGGCCCCCGCCCCGGNNATCATGCCGAAACCGCCGAACATGCCGAACCACATCCCCGACTGAACGATCAAGGCCGCCACCGTCGCGAAGAAGCTGGCCATCGCCATCACCTTCACGTCCTTGTGAATCACGTGGCTCAGCTCGTGGGCCAGGACCGCTTCCAGTTCCTTTGGTTCCAGCTGATCCAGGATTCCGGTGGTCACTGCCATCACCGCATGCTTGGGATTGCGCCCGGTGGCCAGGGCATTGGGCACCGGCGAGGGGATTACCGCTATCTGCGGCATCGGCGTCCCAGTGATCTGGCAAAGTCGGCCCACGATATCGAACAGCTGCGGCTGTTGCTGGGCGGTGACCACATGGGCGTGCAGGCTGCGCAGGACCAGCTTGTCCGAGTAGAAGTACTGGACGACCAGCAGGACCGCCACCACCACCACGATCAAGGCGACAGCAGTGTGAAGCAACAGCAGCACCCCGACGAAGGCCAGATATACCACCGCCAAAAGGAAGAGCGCGAGGAACATCCGGGCCGTCAGTCCAGCGTCGGCGCCCAACTTGCGATGCATACGTCCTCTATATACCCGTTTCTAGGTGATTCACGCGCGCTCAAGGCATCGTCCCCCTCTGGCCTGGGAATCAGCTGGGCTCGGATCCGGGTCCCGCCAGCGTCGATTACCCTCTCCTCGGGTAAGCCAGCCCGAGCGCGCCATGCCCGCCCTAGGATGAATCGGTCGGCTTTGGAGTGAGCGTTACCATGACAGCGAAGGACTTTGCATTACGCCGCATGATCTAAGGGGCTTGATACCAAGTGGAATTGATCGTCATCGGGATCGTAGTGGTGGCCCTGGGGGCCGCCTCGCGCACCTCGATTGGCCGGCGCACTGTCAACCTTGCCCAACAGAAGATCACCCGTCTGCTGAACCGAGCTGAGAACCCGGTCGAAGCCCTTGACCTCGCTTACCAAAAGCAGCTCGAGGCGCTACAGCAGGTCCGCCGGGGAGTGGCGGAGGTGGTCACCTCCGAGAAGCGGCTGGAGCTGCAGGCGGCGCAGCTCCGGCAGAACCAGGCGAAGCTTCAGGGCCAGGCCAAGCTGGCAGTCCAACAAGGACGCGACGACCTAGCCAGGTTGGCGTTGACCAGGTCGCAGGCGGCCGACGCGCAGCTGCAGTCCCTAGACCAGCAAGTTCAGCAACTTAAGGATCAAGAGCAGAAGCTGCAGATCACCGCCCAGCGGCTTCAGACCCGAGTGGAGGGGTTTCGAACTCAAAAGGACACGCTCAAGGCTCAGTACTCGGCGGCCCAGGCGTCCGCTCGGATCGGTGAGACGGTGACCGGGATCTCCACCGATATGGTCGACGTGAACCTGATGCTGGAGCGGGCCCAGGACAAGACCTCCCAGATGCAGGCCCGCGCCGCGGCCATCGACGAACTGGTGTCGTCAGGGACCCTGGATGCCATCGGCAGCGGTGGTGGCGACGACATCGACCGCCAGCTTCAGGCCATCTCGGGAGACGCCGCGGTGGAGGCTCAGCTGAACCAGTTGCGCCAGGAGGTTCTTGTCAAGCCGACCGATCCGCCACATCTGGCAGCCCCAGACCCGTCGCAAGATCAACCCAAGGAGGGGAGTTAGGGAATGCTACACGCAGTCGCTTTCATCGTCATCGGGTTGGTCGTCGGGGCCCTCGCGATCCGGAAAGCCCGGGCTGTGGCGGCGATAATTCGCGTCATCGGGGGCTTGGTGGGTTCACTCGGCGGTGGGTTCATCTCCCTGGCCGCCCTCGGCAGCAAGACGAGCACCGGCAAGTACGGTTCGATCGTGATTGCGATTGTGGTGGCGGCGATAGTCGCTGGCGTCGCAGCCATGGTCAGCAACATGGCCCCCGGGAGCGGTCGCGACTGAACAGTCTCCCGGTTAGCCCGCTACCCGACCCGCGGCCGACGGACGTCAGAGCCGGATCCAGACGGCAGTTATCTATGAGCCTCGGGCTACCTTTGCTTTCGATCCGATCAGGACGCCCGGCTCGTTAGATAGGCGGCCGCGGCTTCAGCGTCTCTGGTCATTCGGTCAACTAGGGCTTGGTCGCTGGTGAAGGTCTCCTGAGAACGCAGCTTCTCGAGCACGCTGACGAGTACTAGCTGGCCATAGAGGTCTCCCGGGTCCTCGAGGCAGTGCACCTCGAACTGCCGCTCCACCCCGCGAAAGTGGGGACGCGTGCCGATGCTGCCCACGGCTCCGTGAGTAGCTCCTGGCTCAGCGGTTAGGTCCATTACGTAGACCCCGTCCGCAGGAAGAGCCTGGTTCGCCGAAAACTGAACGTTAGCCGTGGGAAAGTCGAGCTGGCGACCGAGGCCTTCCCCGTGGACCACTTCGCCCAGCACCTGCAGCGGGCGCCCGAGCATGGCGCGGACCGCATCGAGCTGGCCCAGGGCGAGTTGTTTGCGGATCGCCGAGCTACTCA
This sequence comes from Candidatus Dormiibacterota bacterium, assembly GCA_003133485.1. The sequence goes on along the minus strand of PKXR01000215.1, from coordinate 4,082 downwards.
CGGGCTCTCCATTCCAGATGAGCGGTTCCACCACCCGAACATCGAACCCAGCTTGACCGGCGTAGTCCTGCAGGAAGTCCAGCCGGCCCTCGACACCCTTGCCGATCGAAAAGGTCGGTCCCACCACCATGATCTGGATCTGCAAGCGCTCCCGCAGGTGGTTCATGAAGGCGTCCGGAGTCATCTTTTGGAGCCGTTCGTCAAACGGGATCACCCAGAGTCGCTCCACTCCCCTCTCGACCAGGAGCCGGCGGCGCAGGTCGAAGGTGCTGAGCAGTCGGAAGTCCAGGCCGGGATCGATCACCGTGCGAGGGTGCGGTTCAAAGGTGATCGCGGTCACCGCCAGGTTGAGACGCTGGGCCTCCTCCCGGGCGGCCGCCAGGATCGCTTGGTGCCCGATATGGACGCCGTCGAAGTTCCCCAGGACCAAACAGGTTGGCCGCTGGGCCGACGACTCAGGCGCCTGGCCGAGGCCAAACTCCGCCATTCCAACCGCTGCAAGCGGGCGGATCTGGGCCTCAGCCACTGATCGGAAGCAGAACCTTGGTTGGGCGGAACCGCAGTCCGGTCACCTCCCCCAAAGCGACCAGGCGGCCATCCGGGCCGTGGGCCCTTACCTCCTGGGTCGGCCCGGGCTGCTCAGCACCAAGGTCGGGAGCACGCTGGATCCACACCGATTGGCCGCGCTGCACCGCCAAGGCCCCGGCGGGAAGCAGGTCAATCCGAGGCACCATCTCCACCGCCAGCTCCGCCGGCAGAAGGTAGCTTCGGGGATTACTCGATTCCATGAGCTCTTCGAGCTTCACTGCGTCGGCGATCTTGAAGGGACCGTATTCGGTGCGTTCCAACCAGGCCAGCACGCCGCCGACCTGCAGTCGCTCGCCAAGGTCCGTAGCCAGCACTCGAAGGTAGGTGCCGCGGCCGCATACCACCTCGACTTCGGCTTCCGCGACCTCCCCGGTAATGAACGATCGCAGGGTGATCCGCCGGATCTCAGCCGGTCGCGACTTGCGCTCGACGGTNNCCCTGCCGGGCCAGCTCGTAGAGGTGGCGGCCCTGGTGTCGAACTGCCGAGTGCATCGGCGGTACCTGTTGGACAATCCCCACGAACTGCTCTAGAGCCGCCGCCACGTCCGCCTCGGTCAAGTGGGCGGCCGACTCCGATCGCCGCACCTCCCCCTCCAGGTCACCGGTGTTACTGACCTCACCCAAGCGCAGCCGGGCGTGGTAGGTCTTGGGCTGGCGGAGGATGTACTCCACGAGCCGGGTGGCCCGGCCCACGCAAAGGGGCAGCACTCCGGTGGCTGCCGGGTCCAGAGTTCCGGCGTGACCGACATGGCGCTCGCCGAGGGCGCGACGCGCCATCTTGATGGCCATGAACGAGGTGATGCCCTCCGGCTTGGCCAAGTTGAGCAACCCGGTCAGCATCGGCGCGTCGCCTTTCACGCCGCCCCGGTCACGGCCGACCCCGGTCGCCGCTGTCACAGGGGGACGGCCCGAATCAGCCGCCGGGCCTCGGTCAGCACGGCGGTCTCGACCTCAGTGATCGACCCTCGAATCTCCGCCCCGGCCGCTCGCCGGTGGCCTCCTCCCCCGAACGGTCCAACGAGCTCGTGAGCCTCGATCGGCCCGCGCGTGCGAACGCTGACCTGGGTGAGCTCCGCCTCGGCCTCCTTGAACAGCACCGCGCAGAGCATCGTGTCGAGGCTCTGGAGAATGTCAATGATCCCCTCGCTCTCCTCAATTTCGGCCCCGCTGCGCTCCAGCATCTTCAAAGTCACCTCGCTCCAGACCAGCCGGCTGTTCAGCTCATAGGAGGTGGCGGAGGACGCCAGAGCCTGCAGCTTGAGGGTGGTCTCAGGCCGGGACTTGTAGCTCCTGAGCGCAACCCAGGCGGGGTCAGCCCCCAGTTGGGCCAGGTCCGCGCCCAGCTGAAGCACGGCTCCGGTCGTGTTGTCGTGCCGGAACCCGCCAGTGTCGGTGAAGATGGCGGCGTAGAGGTTGGTCGCCGCCTCCGGGCTGACGTGGGCGCCCCAGGACCGCAGCGCCTCGAAGACGATCACTCCGGTGGCGGCCACCTCCGGCTGCACCAGCGAGATGTCCCCAAACCCATCATTGCTGGCGTGGTGATCGATCACGATGGTCAGCGGGGCCGCCTCGATCCGCTCACGGAGGTTGCCGAACCGGCTGGGACTGCCTGCGTCGAAGGCAATGACTACGGCGTCAGCGGGAGCCTCGCGTTGGTTGACCGCTTCGTAGCCCGGCAGGTAGGCAAGCCCACCAGGCAACGGATCCGGGACCCAGGAATAGGCTTGCTTGCCCTCTCGTCCCAGATAGTCCGCGAACGCCAGTACGCTGCCGAGGGAGTCGGCATCGGCGTCCTTGTGGGCCACCAGGAGGAAGGCCTCGTGGTCCAGGACCGCCTGGTGAATCCGCGCCAGCGCATCAGCCACCAGCAGTTCCTCGACGCGCCTTGGGCGCGGTCTCCAACTCCTCCAGTAGCTGACTGACCCNNGCATGTGTTCCAGCCGCTCACCGAGCCGATGCCGCAAGAAGCCTGTCATGCCGCGCAACACCCGCAATACCTGCTCCCGCTCAGGATCATCAGCCAGCACGCTGACCTTTACTCGAGCGTAGGAGAGGTCGGGGGCACAGGCAACCGCCACCACCGTCACCATGGCCAGCCGGGGATCCTTGACGTCGCCGGCAAGTGCCAAGGCCAGTTCTTGTCGCAGCTGCACGTCGATCCGCTCCCGACGGTGATTGGCATTCGACTCGCGGGCCGACCTCACCACCGAGTCAGACCCGAGCCCGCGGCGAGACTAGCGATTTCGCTGTTCCACCACGTAGCACTCCAGGATGTCCCCTTCAGCAAAGTCCTGGTAGTCGCCGAGATCAATCCCACACTCATAGCCTTGGGCCACTTCGCGGACGTCATCCTTGAAGCGGCGAAGGGAGGCGACCTGGGTCCTATGGACCTCCTTGCCGTCCCGGAGTACGACCGCCAGAGAACCCCTGGTGATCTTGCCCTCGGTGACCTGGCTGCCCGCGATCACGCCCACCCTGGGGACCCGAATGCGGGCCTTGACCTCGGCGCGACCCTCGAACACCTCTTCGAAGGTGGGCTCGTGAAGGCCCCGGATAGCTTTGTCGATGTCCTCGGTGATTTGGTAAATCACGTCGTAAGTGCGCACGTCGATGCGATGGCTGTCCGCCCGGAGCTTGGCGCTCGGGTCGGGCCTCACGTTGAAGCCGACTACGATCGCGTTGGCAGCGGCGGCCAGGTCGACGTCGGCTTCCGAAATCGGACCGACCCCATCTGCCACTAGGCGGAGTCGTACCAAAGGGTCCGAGAACTTGAGCAGCGCGGCCCGGAGCGCCTCCAGTGAGCCCTGGCTCTCGGCCTTGACCACCAGATCCAGGTCGCGGAGTCCTTCCCCGGACTGCTTGCTGAGCTCCGCCAGGCTGACCCGGTTCGCGTCCGCCTTGCCGGAGCGCAGTGCGAGCCGACGCTCCTCCGCCAGCGAGCGTGCCTCGCGCTCGGTCTCCACGACCAGCAGTCGATCCCCGGCGGTCGCCACCTCGGGCAGCCCGGTCACCAGGGCCGGCAACCCGGGAGTCACCGCCTGGGTCCGCTGGCCCCGGTGGTCGAAGAGGGCTCGAATCCTACCGGCCACACCCCCGACCACGAAGTAGTCCTGAACCCGCAGCGTTCCCTCTTGGACCAGCACCGTGGCTACCGGACCCTGGCCCTTTTGCAGATGAGAATCGATGACCGCGGCCTCGCCCGGGCGGTCTGGATTGGCCCGTGGCTCGCCCAGGTCGCTGACCAGCAGGATCATCTCCAGAAGATGGTCGATCCCATCCCCGGTTTTAGCTGAGACGGGGACGCAGACGACGTCGCCGCCGAAGTCTTCCACCACCACTCCGTGCTCCGCCAGCTGCTGCTTGACCCGGTCAGGGTTGGCGTCTTCCCGGTCTATCTTGTTGAGTGCCACCAAAAGGGGGACCCCCGCGTTGCGGACGTGCTTGATGGCCTCCTCGGTCTGGAGCATGACCCCGTCGTCAGCCGCCACCACCAA
>PKXR01000214.1:2467-5026 GCA_003133485.1 Candidatus Dormiibacterota bacterium | reverse complement strand
GCAGGGTTTCCCCGAATTCCTTCTCGGTCTCCCCACAGAACCCGACGATCACGTCCGTGCTGAGGGAAATGCCCTCGACCCGAGCTCGGGACCGCTCCAGTACTTTGAGGTACTCACCCACCGAGTACTCACGCTTCATCCTCGCCAAGCAGGAGTCGCTCCCCGACTGCACCGGCAAGTGGAACTGTTCGCAGGCGGTGGGCAGGTCGGCGATGGCCGCCAGCAAGCGCGCCGAGGCGTTTCGGGGATGAGAGGTGAGAAAGCGCANNCGTAGGAGTTCACGTTCTGGCCGAGCAGCGTGATCTCGACAACCCCTCGGTCAACCAGCCGCCTTGCCTCCACCTCGATCTGCGCCGACGGGCGGCTGGACTCGCGCCCCCGCACAAACGGGACGATGCAGTAGGTGCACATTTCGTTGCAACCGAGGATGACCGGCAGGTAGGCAAAAAGCCTGTCTGATGCAGGGAGCGGCACGGGCCCCTCCAGAGCACCCTGGTAAAGATCGCGCAGCCGGGCAAAGAATCCGTCGGGTTCGCGCATGTCGAAGACGTAATCCAGATGCCGGAATCTGCGGAGCAGGGTGCCCCCATGCTCCCCAACCATGCAGCCCGTAAGAGCGATTCCTCTTCCCGGACGAGCAGCCTTCCAGGCCGCCAACTCCCCCAGCCGACTGCTGGCTCGGTCTTCAGCGTGCTGACGCACGGCGCAGGTCACCAACACTGCAAGGTCCGCGTTTTCCAGTTTCACTCCCGGCACCATTCCCAGCTCGGAGAACTGCTCAGCCAAGCTGTCGGCGTCGGCGCTGTTCATCTGGCAGCCGACCTGCCAGATGTTGACCCGCGGGGCTCGGTCACCACTGACCGCGATCGGCGTCCGCTTGGGACGGGCCTCCTGGAGAGGCAGTGGGATGAACACCGACCGGGGTCCGACTGACCCCGTCAGCGGACCTCCACCACGAGGCGCATCCCGGTCCGCTCCTCGCCATCGATGGCGATGTCTATAAAAGACGGAATGCAGACCAGGTCCAGACCCCCAGGGGCTACGTACCCCCGCGAGATCGCGATCGCCTTGACCGCCTGATTTATGGCCCCCGCCCCGATGGCCTGGATCTCAACTCGGTGCTGGGTTCTGACCACGCCCGCAATCGCTCCGGCAACCCGCACAGGTTGCGAGGTGGCAGAGACCTTGAGTACTTCCACTGGGGTGGCGGCGCTCCCGCCGGTGGGCGAAGTCGGAATTGACAAGATGTCCAAGGTCCTGAACTGTGATGCGGATTCTACGGCTAAAAGGGTAGCGGCGGACCCCCCGGCGGCCAGGTGGCGGGATTTCGGCGGTAATTGAACTGCCCGATGAAGCTGACCGCCAAGCAGATCAGAACGGCTGCCCCAGCCACCAGCAGCATGAAGTCATCTTCGTGAAGGTGGGAAGTACCCCAAGTAGCCGCGAGAGCCCCGAGGGCTTGTCCGAGGTAGACGCACCACATAATCGCCCCCATCGCCTGCCCGACACCCTCGCTCGGGGTCTTCATCTGAATCCGGTTGAGACCCCAGACCTCCTGAAGCGCGCCACTTCCGGCAAACACCACCAGCGCCGCCACCACCAGGCCGGCTCCGAACATGACCCCCACGGCCGCCGCTACCGCCAGGTGGATGTAACCGATGATGACCACACTCTTCCTGCGCACCTGCGGTAGCCGCAGGGCCACCGCACTGGCCACGATCGAGGCCCCGCCGACGAGTACGTACATCAGTCCGACCTGATTGGTGTGGAGATGGAAGATGTAGTGCGAGAGCGGCACGAAGTACACCTGGATCACACTCGCCAGCGCCGCCCCGAGAGCCGCCTGAAAGGCGAACAGGCGGGTCGTAGGCTCGAACAGAAGCAACTCAAAGCCGCGACGTAGGGTGGGCCACACCTTCTGTGGGCTGTACGCCTGACGGGCCCAGCGCGCCGGCTGGGCCCCAACTTGCAGCATGAGGCCAGCCGAGATCAGGAACGTCGCCCCGTCGATCCCGATCAACCAGGCGGGAGTTAGGCGGAGGAGCAGAAGCGCCCCCAGCGCGGGGGCGACCACGAGCCCGGATTCGCCGACGACCGATAGGAGACTGCTCCCGGCCGGCACCAGCTCCTGCGGTAGGACCACCGCAACGAGCCGCCGCCGGCCGGGCTCGTAAAGTGCCGATGCGGCGCTCGCCCCCGCCGTAGCTAGCAGCACCGCCACCAGCAGGTGGCCCTCAGCTCCGACAATAGTCAAACCTGCCAGACAACCCCTGACCAGATCGAGAGCCACCAGTCGACGCCGTCGGTCCCCTCGATCCCCAAGCAGCCCTCCGACCGGCAGGAGAGCGAGCAGCGGCGCGGACTTGGAGACGAAGAGAAGGCTCACGCCCACCTCCCCTCCAAGTCGGTAGCAGATGATGACGAGCGCGGGGAGAGTTAGGAAGTCCCCGTACCAGGAGAACACTCCGCCGAGCCAGAGCGCCCTGAAGCGAGGCACCTGAAGCGGCTCCCGCCAGCCGACCCTCCCCTCAGCCATTCGAACCCTCCCGCCGCGCCCGC
>PKXR01000214.1:0-2447 GCA_003133485.1 Candidatus Dormiibacterota bacterium | reverse complement strand
ACAAGAAGTAACCTGCGTCGGAAGGGTTTCTGCGACAGGTGGGTCTGTGCAGGGATCGCTGTTTCCGTTTAGGGAGAGAGACATTATGAGCACCTGGGACCTGATGGAGTGGCGGTAGGCTGATTAGCTAAGCGGGTGACCACACCCTCTTATCACGACTCAAGAGAGAGCAGCTCCTCAAGGGGCTGCTCTCTCTTATTAGAGACCTCTTGCAATTCGGCGTCGGAGATGCTATCGAACGCCGCAACCGCCTCGGGGTCGAACTGCGTCCCGGAGCATCGGCTGACCTCAGCTCGCGCCTCCGCGAGAGACAGCGCCTTCCGGTAAGGACGGTCCGAGATCATCGCGTCGAAGGCATCTGCAATCGTGAAGACTCGGGCCGGTAACGGAACGGCGTCGGCGACCAGACCATTCGGGTATCCCTTGCCGTCGTATCGTTCGTGGTGAGCCAAGATCACCTCGCGAGCCTTTTCTAGCTGGCGCACGTCGGCAACCATGAGTGCCCCCAATTGCGGGTGAGTCCGCATGACATTCCACTCCTCGTCTGTCAGAGGGCCCGGCTTGTGGAGAATCGCGTCCGGCACACCGATTTTCCCAATATCGTGCAATAGCGCACCGTGGCAGAGTCGGAGCAAATCCTCGTCGGAGAACTTGAGGAACCTGCCCATCTTCAACGAGTACTCCACGACCCGCCGGCAGTGTCCCTCCGTATCGCTGTCTCTCAGGTCAATCGCCTTGGACAGGCTGACTAGCGTCGCGTTGAACCCGCTCTGGGCCTCGACCGCACGCGCCTGCTGTTCCCGCATCCAGCGATTGGTGGCCGTCTGGACGATAGCTACGGGGGCGGCCAGGGTGATCAACGCCGGTCCATCTCCGAACCAATGGGAGGCGGCGACGACGCCCAGTCCGGTCATGCCATACCCCAGGTAGTAAGGCATCACGTCCGCTACGTTGCGGAGGAAGTCTCGATACCGGAAGGTGCGCCTGCCCTGGTCGACGATCATCACCAGCCCGAGCAGTGCCTGGTTGATCAGCCACGCGGCAAGCCCGCCGACTGCGCCCGCAACGAACAACCACCCGACGTTCCCATGAGTTGTGTGCTCGAGTAGGCTGAACGCCCAAAAAGCTGAAGCATAGACGAGGAGGCTCATCGCGCTGTTGAAGACTGTCTTCACGTTGAGCCCTCGACGCACAACGATGCCGGTCAGCAGGGAAGCGATGCTCGATGCGGCCGCCGCCGGCAGGCCGAGTACGTAAACCGCTCCGATGCTGGCGTAGGCCTTGCCACTGAAGTTCATCCTGCCTCGGCCAACACGCAAGTTGACCCCGCCGCGGCTCTCCAAGAGCGCGACCAGGACGACCACGATCAGCAAGGTTGGCCAGTCGTTGGTGGGCCGAATGTAGAGAAGACCCACCGTACTGGCGGCTCCGATGGTGGCAGCTACGACAGCGGCGACTGCCCACCGGCGACCCGTCCGAGCCGGCCCATCAGCAAGCTCCGGAATGGCGACCACGTGCACGTGCGCTACCGGCGCACCGTGTATCTCCTTCGGGCTTGGCGCTACCACGGTGGTATGCGCCGTCGAAGGGCTAGTCAACGCGCGGCATTATAAAAGGGCCTCCGAGATCAGGGTGAACTGAGCCAAGCCCAGATGACCTTCCCGACCCGGACAGAAGCCCTACCAACATCAACGCTATGCGTCGCAAAATCCTTTCCCTCGCGCAAGTCGTCCCTTCCACCGGACCAGCGCAGTCTAGCCCGCTAAATCCGACTTCAGGCGGAACTCGATCGAATTGCGTCACCCTTGTGACAAATTCGGGACAGAGGTGCCGGGTACCGGGTTTTGGCTATTTGGCGTAGTCGACTGAGCGAGTCTCCCGGACCACCGTGACCTTGATCGTGCCGGGGTAGCTCATCTCCCCCTCGATCCGCCGGGCCACCTCCCGTGCGAGGACGACCGCGGCATCATCGTTCACCCGGTCGGGCTTGACCATGATTCTCACTTCCCGGCCCGCCTGGATGGCGAAGGACCGCTCCACTCCCTCAAAGGCGTTGGCGATCTCCTCCAGCTTCTCCAGCCGCTTGATGTAGCTGGCGAGAGTCTCGCGTCGGGCTCCTGGGCGCGAAGCGGAGATGGCATCGGCGCTGAGCACCACGAAGGCCATGATGGTGGTCGGCTCGATGTCGTAGTGGTGGCACTGAACTGCGTTGACCACCTCCGGGTGACGACCCAGGCGGCGCAGGATCTCCCCCCCGATGAGGGCGTGGGACCCCTCGACCTCGTGGTCCACCGCCTTNNAAGCTTGACCAGCTCCGGATGGACGCCTTGGAGCCCCAGCTCGAAAAGGGCCTGCTGCCCCTCCTCCACGATCCTTGATGAGACCTCTTCTCGGGACTTGATGACCACCTCCTCAATCCGCGTTGGGTGGATCCGACCATCGCTGAG
>PKXR01000118.1 GCA_003133485.1 Candidatus Dormiibacterota bacterium | reverse complement strand
AGCTGCTGGTGCTCGACGAGCCCTCGATGGGCCTCGACCCCAAGACGAGGAGGACCGTGTTTGACTCCATTCGCGTGATGCACCGGCAGGGTCGAACCCTGCTGCTGGTCGAGCAGAACGCCCGGGCTGGGCTCCGACTGAGCACCCAAGGGGTCGTACTCGAGACCGGTCGTGTTCGTCTCAGCGGCACAGGCGAGGAGGTGCTGAATCACCCTGAAATCGGGGCGCTCTACCTGGGCGGTTCAAAGCCGCAAGGGCCGGATCCCGGCGGTATCTGAATCCGGGCATTCGGGAGGGCCTAATTCAGGTTGTCGACGTCACGTAGCAACGCCGGCTCCTCCAGGTATTCGACCAAGGTGGTAAGGAACGGTGCTGCTTCAGCTCCGTCGAGAACCCGGTGGTCACAGCTCAGGGTCAGGGACAGCACGGGCTCGACCGCCGGCCTCCCGTCCACGGGCACCACCTCGTCGCGGATCCTCCCGACCGCCAACAGCGAGCTCTGGCCCTCAGCCAGCACCGCCTCAAAACGATCCACCCCGAACATCCCGAGATTGCTGATGGTGATGCTCGCCCCCTCCAGGTCCGCCCCCGAGAGCTTGCCCGCCTGGGCCCGCTCCACCACGCTCCGGCGCGCCGCCACCAGTTGGGTCAAGCCGAGCTTGTCAGCATCGTTGACAGTGGCCAACAACAGTCCATGGGGACTGGCGATCGCCAAGGCGACGTGAACACCCTCGCGGTGCCGGATCTCCCCATCTGCCCAGTAATCGCTCATCTGGGGCGTCTTCCGAAGCGCCGCTCCTACGGACCGCAGCAAGAGGTCGGTGTAGGTGACCGGCTCGCCAGAGCGCTGGCGCACTGCTTCCAACCACCCGCGGAGCCTCCGCGCCCGGACGTCCCGACCGAGGTAGAAGTGAGGGGTCGTCGTCCAGACCTGGGTCGTATGCAGCGCAGTCCGACGCCGCGCCGATGACATCCCACCCGGGGAGGTCGGCGCGGCCGCAACATCGGCAGCCAGGTAGGCACCGTCCGGCCCGCTGCCACCGCCGGGAGTCAGCTCGAGCTGGCGTTCCTGCGCCAACCTGCGTGCCAGAGGCGAGGCGGCCGCCCTTGCTGAACCGGTCAGCGGCACAGCAATAGGTGGTCCAGGTAGCGGTGCTTCGGGAGCGACGGTGGTGGGAGTAGCTGCGGCCGACGGCGGGGGCGGGGCTACCGGGTCCGCCGCTGGAACGGGAAGATCCTCGCCTTCGGCGAGGATCCAGGCCATCACCGTTCCCACCGCGACATCCTCGTCGGGCTGAACCCGAATACCGCGCAGGACTCCCTTCGCGGAAGCCTCGATCTCCACGGCGGATTTGTCGGTCTCAATCTCCATGAGAAGATCGCCAACCGCAACCTCCTCCCCCTCCTGCTTGATCCAGCGCAGCAGCCGACCCGTTTCCTGGGCCAGCCCGAGCGCGGGCATGATCACCTCAAAAGCCACGGCACACCAAGTTCACGGGAGCCGAAACCCACCGTCCATCGCTCCTCGGGCGGTGCTCGCGAGCGTGTCCAGATTGTTGCGGTGGGATTCGGTCTCCCTGGTGGTCGGCAGCGGCCCCTCGACCGTGTAGTAGCGCTGTCCCGCGACCATCAGACGCTCCGCGGGAAAGCGGGTGATCACCTCACACCCGGTAGTGGTGACCACCACCTCCTCTTCGATCCGCGCCGCCGTCCACCCGTCTTTGGAAGGCCAGTAGGTCTCCAGCGCAAAGACCATGCCCTCCACCAGCTCCTCGGGATGTTCGTCGGAGACCAGGTGGCTGAAGATGGGCTTCTCCCAGATGGAAAGTCCCACTCCGTGACCAAATTGCAGGCCAAAGGCCGCCTCTTCATCGGCGAAGCCGAATTCCTCCGCCCGCGGCCATACCGCGACCACGTCGGCAGTCGACGCTCCGGGCTTGACCTTGGCGATGGCCATGTCCACCAACTCGCGGCAGTGCTGGTACGCGTCGACTAAAGCCGGGCTGGCGGAGCCCACCGCAAAAGTCCGGTAATAGCAAGTCCGGTAGCCGTTCACGGCGTGGAGGATGTCGAAATAGGCGGGGTCCCCGGGCCGTAGCATCCGGTCCGAGTAGACGTGCGGGTGAGGGTTGGCTCGCTCGCCAGAGATAGCGTTGACACCCTCCACGTGCTCGGAGCCAAGGTCGTAGAGGACCTTGGCCACTAGACCCACGCACTCGTTCTCGCGAATCCCCGGCCGCAGCGCCTGGTAGAGCTGGTCGTAAGCGGCGTCTACCATGGCGCAGGCCGTGCTCAGCAGGGTGATCTCGTCCTGGCTCTTGATCATGCGAGCCCGCTGCATCAGCTGCTGGCCATCAACCACCTTGAGACCCTCCGCCTGAAGGGCCGCTAGGATCGGCATCTCGACGATGTCCACCCCCAGCGGTTCCCCGGCAAGGCCGCGCTCCTCCAGCTCGATCCGGATCTTGCGGGCCACCGCCTCGGCCCGGCCCGCGGCGGGGTCGAAGCCGCCTCGCATCGTGGCGATCCCGGCGCGGGAGCGTTCCTCGCCCAGCCACGGGCAGAAGATCTGGTGGTGGCGAGCCGCCGAGCCGAAGTCCCACATGATCGGCTCGTCGTTCCGGGGAAGCAGTGAGAACCGGGTCAGCTTGTCGATTGCCCAGGTTCCGATGTGGGTTGCGGTGATGTATCGATTGTTGTTCATGTCGAAGCAGAGCNNCTCCCAGCTCAGAGTCCTGCAGAACTTGCTTGATGCGACCGAGCCGAGTGGTGCGGAGGCGGTCATAGTCGACGCGGGCCTCCCAGTCAACGGCTCCCAGCCCATATGTGCGCGTCAGCTGACTCATGACCTCACCCTCCTTCGGGACCTATTTTCGCCCGCACAGTTCGCGCACCGTCTCTGCCAGACCCTCAACTGTGGGGACCGTGAGGTCCTCCAACACCGGTGAGAATGGAATTGGTACGTCCATGGCTCCGAGCCTCCGCACCGGGGCGTCGAGGAAGTAGAAGGCGCCCTCGCTGACCACGGCCGCGAGCTCGGCACCGACCCCGTAGCTGCGATGACCCTCGTCGACCACTACCGCCCGAGTAGTCCGACGCACTGAGCCGATCAGGGTCTCGCGGTCCAGGGGCACAGTGGTTCGCGGATCGACGACCTCGCACTCGATACCTTCCAGCGCCAGCACCTCGGCGGCCTCCAACGCCACCAACACCATGCTGCTCGTGGCGATGAGCGTGACGTCCTTCCCCGGGCGCTTGATGTCAGCCACTCCCAGCGGAATCGTGTATTCCGCCACGGGCACCGGGCCCCGCTGCTGGTAGTTCATCTTGTCCTCAAAGATGACCACCGGACTGTTATCGCGGATGGCGCTTTTCATCAGCCCTTTGGCGTCGAAAGGAGTACTCGGCAGCGCCACCTTTAGCCCAGGAATATGGCTAACCCAGGCGTGCAGACTTTGACTGTGCTGCGCGGCTGAGCGTCTAGTCGCGCCCATGGTGGTGCGAATCGTCAGCGGGACGCTGAGCTTGCCGCCGGACATGTAGTGCACCTTAGCCGCCTGATTGGCGACCTGATCCATCACCAAGCCTAGAAAGTCCCCGAACATGATGTCCACCACCGGCCGCCGTCCGGTCATGGCGGCGCCGACACCCATTCCAGTGAAGCCCGGCTCGGAGATGGGCGTATCGATCACCCGATCCGTGCCAAACTCCTCCACCAATCCGCTTAGGACCTTGAAGGGAGTTCCTGCCTCGGCGACGTCCTCACCCATGACAAACACGGTCGGGTCCCGGCGCATCTCCTCAGCGATCGCCTCCCTGATGGCTTGGGCCATGGTGAGTTCGCGCCGCTCGTCTTCCGGCATCGGATCAGGCGTAGACATCGGTCGCCACCTGGTCAGGGTTAGGGAAAGGCGCCGCCACCGCAAACTCCACGGCAGCGTCAAGCTCAAGTACGAGCTCGTCGGCAATCGCGTCTAGGGCTCCCCGGTCGGCCATTCTTTCGGATTGCAGCCACCCGGCAGCCAGCGTGACGGGGTCCCGCTGCTCCCGCCAGAACTGCTCTTCTTCGCGACTGCGGTAGTACCCCCGGTCCACGTCCCCCACGTGATGTCCGAAATACCTATAGGTGGCGCACAGGAGAAAGGAGGGACCCTCGCCGGCCCGGGCCCGCGCCACGGCATCCGCGGTGGCCCCGTAGACCGCCCGAACATCCTGCCCGTCAACTTCGGTCGCCGGGATCCCAAAGGCAGTGGCTCGGTCGAGAGGCCTGCCGGCAACCGTCTCCGCCCCGGGGGTGTACTCGCCGTAGAGGTTGTTCTCACACACGTAGATGACCGGCAGCTTCCAGAGAGAGGCCATGTTCATCACCTCGTAGAGCACACCCTGGCCCAGGGCACCGTCACCGATGAAGCTGACGGCGACCTGATCCGATCCCCGCTGCTTGATCGACAGCCCGGCCCCGGTGGCGATTCCCAGAGATCCGCCAACGATCGCATTGGCCCCCAGATTGCCGCGCGCCTGATCGGCGATGTGCATCGATCCGCCCTTGCCGCCGCAGTATCCGGCCGCCTTGCCCAGGAGCTCAGCAAACATGAGCTCGGCTGAAGCACCCTTGGCTAGGCAGTGGCCGTGCCCGCGGTGGGTGCTAGTGATGTAGTCGTCGTCCCGTAGAGCGGTACAAACCCCCACCGCAACGCCCTCTTCGCCACTCGAGAGGTGAGCCAGTCCCGGCATGATCTTGCGCTGGTACAGATCGTTAACTCGATCTTCGAACAGTCGGATCGTGAGCATCAGTCGGTAGGCGTGTAGCCAGTCGGCTCCGCTCTCCGCAGATGGCGCTTTAGCAACCTGCGGGCTGTCGCTCATATCCCCTCCCCGCGCTCAACTTCAACCGTCTCCTTTTCAACCCGTTCGAGATGACTGCGCATACGGTCTCGGGCCAGATCAGAATCACAACCGGTGACCGCGGCCGCGATCCCTCGATGCTCCTCCAGAGAGAGTTCCGGATTCCCGGGCAATCGGAAGGCCACCGCAAACGCCCGGGCCATGGCGTCCCGGATCGCGTCCATCAGCCGCACGGTCAAGCGGTTTCCGGTGGCGGCGGCGAGGTCGGTGTGAAAACCGATGTCGGCTCCGTTGTACCGTGGCAGGTCCGCCAGCCCTGCCTCCATCTCCCGAATCCGGCCAGCGATGCCTTCCAGATCGGCAGCTGACCGACGCACCGCGGCGAGGCCTGCAGTCTCGATCTCCAGGGTCTTGCGGACCTCAAACAGGTCGCAGATCTCCACCCGCTCCAGGTCCACGAGCAATCCCATCGCTTGGCGCAGCAGATTGCCTGAGTCCATTACTCGGTAACCTCCCCGGCCGTCGCCCCGCACCAGGCCTTGAGACTCGAGAACCCGGATCGCCTCCCTGGTCGACGACCTCCCCACCAAGTAGGTCTCGCCCAGATCTCGCTCCGACGGGAGTCGATCCCCCGCTACCAGGCGGCCTTCGGAGATAGCCCGTGAGATCGCTTCGGCTACCAACTGGTACGTATTCCGGCGCGCGACCGGGTCGAAAGCGAGGCCGCTCACTGGCCCAGAGCTTCTGCCAGGGTTGGTACTCAGGGCGCTTTCATCAACGGATGGTCTGATGATCAGACAACCTACGCGACCAGTCTGCCGTTGTCAAGGGGCGGCCGCGCCGGTACCTTAGTCACGCCGCCGTGCCAGGTAGAGGTAGGTGCAATAGCCCTGCGGGACCTGATTACCGTGGTCGGCCAGAACCGCGGCTAAGCTCTGCAACAGCCGAGTGCGAATGGCCGGCTCCAGCAAGCGATAGTCGGACTGGGTCTGCACCAGCCCCAGGTAATGGTCCGCCGGATACGTGGTGGCCCATGGGTAGACCTCTCGAGTGATATCGATGAAAAGGCCGCTGTCTTCGATCTCCAAGCCGCGGTCGATGGCGCTCTCTCCCGGTACCCTGGCCACCAGGCCCGGAGCCTCTCGGCGGTACGCGTCTTCGATTGCCCCTTGCAACCCGTCGCTAGGCTCAATCTGAGTGGCGATGTTCCAGAAGAGCGCCAGGCACCCCCGGACGTCCAACGCCTCATGGGCCTTAATGAATCTGACCTCGGGCTGGATCCAGTGCCAGGCCTGAGCCGAGGTCACCACGCGAAATGGCTCTCGCGGGAGAAGCCAATCCTCGAATGAAGCCTCCACTATCCGCACGCCGACCATACCCTTGGTGTTCTGTATCGCAACCCGCGCCATCTCTGGACTGGGTTCCAATGCGGTCAGTCGCAATCCCCGCGCGGCCAGCGGGACCGTGGCCCGGCCTGTGCCGCAGCCCACCTCCAGACCGGGGACGCCTGGATCAAGCTCCCCGAATCGCATGATCCGGTCAAAAACCGCGTCGGGGTATCCCGGCCGGTAGCGGTCGTAAAGCTCGGCCACCTCCCCAAATACCAGCCGTTGTTCGCGGCGTTGAGGACTCACTTCTTCCTCCACCTCGTCGGCGATGCCGCTTGTCTCACCAGGGCCGAACTCACCGGAGGGTCCCCGAGATCACTCCCGGTGAGGTCTATTATGGGAGGGACATCGCGCCCTCCCGGCGACTCGGTGAGCGGCCAGATCCCCCGGGGCCGCTCCCCAGGCCTTCGGGAACAGCCAACTGTGAGGAGCCATGGACGTGATCGAGATGTCGGTCGACAGCATTCGCGTCCACATGCCCAGTGGTCAGCACGTGGTGGTGCTGAAGCAGAAGGATGCTGAACGGTTCCTGCCAATCTGGGTGGGAATGGCCGAGGCCAATGCCATCGCGCTCAAGATCACGGGGATCAAGCCAGATCGCCCTCAGCCTCATGACTTGATGGTGAACATGCTTACCGACTTGGAGGTGAAGGTGAGCCGGGTGGTCGTGTCCGAACTTCGGGACGACACCTTTCACGCCCGGATCATCGGCACGCGGGACGGCAAAGAGGTCGTCTTCGACGCCCGGCCGAGCGATGCCATCGCTTTGGCAGTTAGAGTCGACTCGCCGATCTACGTCGTCGAGGAGGTTCTGGATCAGGCAGGAGTGCTGCCCGACAGCCAGTCCGAGGAGGGCAGCCGGCTCGCCGTTTTCCAGCAGATGGTCAACGACATGAACCTCCCTGATCTTGACACTCCCGACGCCTGATTACCGCTAGGCCAGCATGGCGG
>PKXR01000120.1 GCA_003133485.1 Candidatus Dormiibacterota bacterium | reverse complement strand
CGGTGTTCTGGGCCCGTTCGATGGCTTTGGAGACCATCTTGGCTTCGATGGGCAGGTCGTCGGGCATGGTGCGATCCATCACCCACGAGACGGCGCCGGTCGCGAACAGTCGCAACAGGTCGTCTTGGAGTGACAGATAGAACCGGCTCTCGCCGGGGTCACCCTGCCGGCCTGCGCGACCCCGTAGCTGGTTGTCGATGCGCCTCGACTCGTGCCTTTCGGTGCCCATGATGTAGAGGCCTCCGAGTTCTTGGACCCCCTCCCCCAGCACGATGTCGGTGCCACGCCCGGCCATGTTGGTGGCGATGGTGACCGCCGATTGCTGCCCCGCCGCGGCAACCACCTCCGCCTCCCGCTCGTGCTGCTTGGCGTTGAGGACCTCGTGCGCGACTCCGCGTTTCTCCAGGAGCCGGGAGAGACGCTCGCTCTTCTCAATGCTCACGGTGCCGACCAGCACCGGCTGACCCTTCCGGCTCCGTTCCTCGATCTCATCGGCGATGGCCTTGAACTTAACCTCCTCCGAGCGAAAGATCAGGTCGGGTTCGTCGAGCCGCACCATGGGTCGGTTGGTGGGTATCGGCACCACCTCGAGTCGGTAGATCTTGTGAAACTCCTCGGCCTCGGTGATGGCGGTCCCGGTCATCCCCGCCAGCACCTCGAAGGTGCGAAAGTAGTTCTGGAAGGTGACGGTGGCCAGGGTCCGCTGCTCCTGCTGCACCTTGACCCCCTCCTTGGCCTCGATCGCTTGGTGCAGCCCGTCCGACCACCTCCGGCCGGGCATGGTGCGTCCGGTGAACTCATCGACGATCACCACCTCACCGTCACGCACGATGTACTCCCGGTCCTTCAGGTACAGGGCGTGTGCCCGCAACGCCTGGTTGATGTGGTGCGCCTCATCCACATGCTCGATGTCGTAGATGTTGGCAACGCCGGTCATGCGCTCGATCTTCTCCACGCCCTCATCAGTGAGACTGCCGGACTTCGTCTTCTCATCGATGGTGAAATCTTCCTCGGGCGTGAGCCGGGGAATGAGCCCCGCATATTGATAGTATTTTTCCGGTGCCTCTTCACCCAGCCCGCTGATGATCAGCGGGGTGCGAGCCTCGTCGATGAGGATCGAGTCAACCTCGTCGATGATCGCGTAGTAGCGGTCGCGCTGCACCTTTTGTTCGGAGGAACGGGCCAGATTGTCGCGCAGGTAGTCGAAGCCCATCTCGTTGTTGGTGGCGTAGACCACATCGGCTTGGTAGGCCTCTCCGCGCGACACGGGCCGTAGGTGGCGCAGCCGGACGTCGGTGTGTTCCTCGTCGGTGTACTCAGGGTCATAGACCAACGATTGATCAGGGATGATCACGCCGACCTGCATGCCCAGGGCGTGAAAGAGCGGCGCGTTCCAGCCGGCGTCACGGCGGGCCAGGAAATCGTTGACGGTGACGAGGAAGCAGCCTCTTCCGGTCAGGGCATTGAGATAAAGCGGCAGCGCGGCCACCAACGTCTTGCCCTCGCCGGTCTTCATCTCCGCGATCTTTCCCTGGTGCAGAACGATGCCCCCTAGGCACTGCACATCGAAGGGCCGCATCCCCAGCTGGCGCTGGGCCGCCTCGCGCGCGACCGCAAACGCCTCGACCAGCAGATCGTCGACGGTCTCGCCCTCCTCCAGTCGCCGCTTGAACTCGTCCGTCTTGGCCCGGAGCTCGGCGTCGGAGAGCAGCTTGAGCTCCTCGCCGACCTCGGCGATCTCGGCCACCTCTCCCGTGTGGCGGCGGACCTCCCGGCGGGTGGGGTCGTAGATCCGGCTGAAGACACTCATGACGCCAGAGGATTATGCCCCGCTCGCCGGCTGGGCAATCCCCCTCCGCGCTGGCTCCTCGAAGTAGGCGGGGCCGGTGCCCGCTCCCCCGACCTCCATCCAGCAGGTTCGGGCTCCCTCGACCACTACGATCAGCACTGCGATCGGCGTGAGGCCGACCGCGAGGAGGTGAAAACTCCACACCGGGGGCAAGGTCGCCAGGGCCAGTACGCAGAGACCTGCCCCGAATCCAGTCAGGCGGATGTCGGTCCGCCAGTGCCAGACCGCGCCCGCGATGAGCGCCAGCAGAACAATCCCGATCGGCCAGGGCACCACCTCCGCCGGCCAGATCAGCAGGAGCAGCACCAGGGTTGCCGCCGAGAGGCCGAGCCCCAGCCCATGAACTCGGCGCGCATCGCGGCCCACGGTCAGCATGAACAAGGGCAGCAGCAGAAGGTCGTCGTTGGGATGGGCGTAGGGAATGGCCAGGAGCCAGATCCCCACCGGCAGCGCCACCGCCCAAGTGACCCTGCCCACCGGGCTCACCTGCCGCCATTCCGGGGAGACCATCATCCAGACGCCGAAGACCGCCATCGAGGCGAGAGCGAGCGCCACGATACCCAGCGTGGCGGGGGCCGTCAGCCCGGTGCCCAACCGCCACGAGTGCGGCGCTGCCCCCAACAGTCCGGGAAGCCCGGCCAGGTCCGGCTGCTGGGTCCCGACCCCGCCTCCGAACACGCCGAGCTGGTGCCACCAGGACACCAGTAACGACCAGCTGGCAAGCGTGAACACCGCTGCCACCGCCAGGAACCCGGCGGCGAAGTGCAGGGCCCTCCGGCGGTCCGGCCAGAGCGCCAGAAACATGAAGATGGGGACCGGCCAAAGCAAGGTGGGTTTGAGCAGGGTCAGGCCCAAAACCAGCCCCGCAGCTACGCTCCGCTCATGCCAGGCCAAGAGCATCGACCCGGCTAGGGCCGCCAAGAGAAATGCATCGAACTGGCCATCAATCAGTCCGAGCAGACCGATCCAGGAGACAACCACGGCCGCCGCCAGAATGCCGGTGTGGCGCCAGCCGAGGTCCCGGGCTAGCAGGGTGACCGTCAACACCATCACCAATAAGCCCACCGCGCTCAGCAGCGCGTAGCTGAGCCAGAAGGGCAGATGGGAAAGAGGATCCAGAATCCAGGCAGCGATGGGCGGGTCGGCAAAGGTGTCGAGCACGGGGTTGAGGCCGGAGTAGTGGTCAGCCGCCTGTTCGGCGGCCTGAAGAATTCCCAGGTGGTAGGGGTTGGCACCCTTGCCGATCAGCTCACCGGCCGCGTAGAACACTCGGTAGTCGACCGCCAGACCGCCGGGGCGGGCCGGGAACTCGTGGGGCACAGCGAAGACCGCCAGGCCCAGAACGCACCCGAGAGAGGCCAGCAACACCAGGCGCCGCAATCGCCGACCCCGGTTGCCCAGCAGGTCCTCCAGGCTCCCCTCTTCTGGAATGGCGGTCACCGACGAGTCACTCGACGCTCAGCGCCGCCAGCGGATCAAGATTGCTGAGCTGCCGCGCTGGAATCACGGCCGCCAGCAGGATGGCCACAATCACTGCCAGCACCACCGCCAGGATCACGAGGCCTGGGAACTCGAAGGTGAGGGGCAGGGCGGCCGAGCTGGCCACGTGGACCTCCGGGGCGATCAGGCCGACTCCGACGGCTATGCCGATGACGCATCCGGCTACAGCGGTGGCCAGGGCGTCCCCCAACACCGCCCGCCGCGTCTCTGCCCGACTGAGTCCGACCACCCGCAGCAGCGCCATGTCCCGGGTGCCTTCGCGGGCTCCCAAGACCACGGTATTGATGGCGGCCAGGATGGCGATCACCACCCCGACAAGCGCCAGCGCGGAGAGCGCGGCGACGTCGTGCTGAACACCGAGGTCCACCCCCTGCCGAACGGTAGACACCGTTTCCTCCTCCATCCCGTACTCAAAGGCGGCCAGCGCCACCGGATGCTGCAGGTTAGCCCCGCCTCGCAACTGCAGCTGGATGAGGTTGAAACCCTCGGCAGCCGCCCCAAAGTCCTTCTTCGCAACCGCACTGTCGACGACAGCCGACTCCTCTCCGGAGGGGCCCGGGAGAGTGTGGGCGACCACGCCCACCACCCGGAAGGAGCCGGTTCCGCTGGTCGTAATCACTTGGATCTTTGACCCGACCGCGGCATGGAGAGAATCGGCAAGCTCGAGCGGCAGCAGCACGCCCTGACCCGACGCCACCTGGGCGAGGGCCGAGTCCCGGCTGCCGTGAACGAACTGCAGCGCCCCGCTGATGCCGTAGGCCGTTGCCGAGGTGGCCGCCAAGGAGATCGCTTGGTGGCCCACCCGGCCCGCCACGAAGCGGACCGGGGCTGACGCCACCAAGGTGGAGCGGCCTGTCTTGGCCGAAATCGCGCTCAACACCTGCTGCTCCACCTTCTGGGACTGAACCGCCGGGCTGACCAGAAGGTATTGGCCGACGAAGAGGTGGTCCACCCAGACCTGGCCGGCGGTCAAGGCGGCGCTCGATAGTCCCACCAGGCCAATGGCGGTCGCCACGCTAACGAACAGGGCCGCCGTCGCTAATGAGGTGCGGGCCGGGCGAGTGCGACTGCGGGCGGAGATCGCTGCCACCGGAGTCCCGATCAGCGGGCCCAGCACCGCGCTCAAGCCGCGCACCAGCAGCGGCCCGATCCTCCCGATGGCAGCACAGATCGCGAGGTAGGCAAAAGCGGCGCCCAGGCCGACGCCCAGCGCACCCCCGTTCGTGAAGAAGAAGTCGGCTCCGATGATTCCCAATGCCACCAAGGGCAGCTGCAGCGCCCACCAGCGGCCCTCGCGCAGCGTGGGTGGTCTGACTGCCACCAGCGGTGGGATCCGAGCCGCCTGGACCGCCGGCAGCGCAGCGGCGAGCACCCCCAGGAGTAAGACCAGCAAGAAGGCGGCCACAGTCCAGCCAACATCAACCTGAATCCTCGGCTCGGGACTAACCCCCGAGGGAGTGGAGACCGCGATCAGGACCAGCGCCAGCAGATAACCGACCCCAACCCCGATCGCCGCACCCAGAACGGAGGCGGCGATCGCCTCCCGGAGGAAGCTCCGAAAGATCAAGCCCCGGCTGGCTCCGGCCAGCCGCAGCAATCCGATCTCCCGGCGACGGTCGAGCACCAACGAGCTGAAGGTGGCGGCGATCACCGCGAAGGCGAGCAGCAGGCTCAGGGCCGTGATGCCATCAAGGATGGGCTGCAGCTCCCCAACCGGGTCCCCGTCGGGCACCGACCTGGGGTTACTGACGGTGTACTGAGTGTGGACCGAGTGGGAGAGCTCGCTGAGAAGTTGGGGCACGGTCGCGCCGGGGCGAAGTCTGACTGCGACCTCGCTGACCTGAAGTCCAGCGGAGAACAGCTTATGGGCCGTCGCCTGGGTGATGTAGACGGCGTCCGCGGTGAAGGGGGCCCCCAAGGAGGAGTTGGAGACCACCCCCACTACCCGGAATTTCGTTGCGCCCTTGGAATCGATCAACTGCAGCTTCTGTCCGATTCCGACCTTGCCCGGCGTGACCGCCCCAGTGGTGAGCGAGATGCCTGGGGCGAGGTTCTGGCTCAGCGCCACCTCTCCCACCGAGCGAGGTCCACGTCCCCGGATGACCGGCAGCGGCCGGAGAGCCACCCCCTTGGCGCCAGTCGCTACCAGCACCACCTGCCGGAAGGCATGGGAAGGGAGGCGAGCCAGGTCGGCCTTCTCCTCGAGCGGAGACGCGGTGCTGACCACCTTGAGCTTGGCGATGGCCTTCACCTGGGCGGTCGTGAAACCCTGGCGAGCGAAGGCCTGAATGTCGTACTCCGCCGACCCCGCCCGCTGTCGGATGGCCGT
>PKXR01000038.1 GCA_003133485.1 Candidatus Dormiibacterota bacterium | reverse complement strand
TGGGGCAAAGAGGCCTACGGCGCGATGCTCTACGCGGGCGCGGTGTCGGATCTGTCGATCGCCGACTCGCTCGAAGATCCTCGCTATCGCACGCTGATGTTGGCGATCGCGAGGGAAGTCTTGGCGCAACCGCCGGTGCCCCCGGAGGGATTCGACGGGTTCGAGCCCGACGACCTCGAAGGTTCCTTGGCCCGGTTGGTGACGTTCAATCGTTCGAGCGCCAAGTCGCACAGCGGGATCTACCGGGACCTGGCCGTCCGCCGCCGCAAGACCGAGGTGGACGACCTGGCCGGGCTGCGCGGGGCGGCCGGGGCGGAGTTCCGCCTGCTCCATGTGCACGGAGCCCTGGACGCCCAGGTCGAGCGGTATGCCGGCTACCCCGTCCAGGTGGTGGGTTGGAGTGAGGCGGAGAGTGCCATCAGTCTCCCGGAGGGGGCGCGATCACTGCCCGGCAAGGTTGTGATGGGAGGCATTTCCGAGCAGTGGCGGCCGGGGTCCGAGCTGGCCGATGGCCAGCGGCTCAATGAACTCCGGGAGCTCCTGGGTCAGGCCTTCGTGGCTGCCCCCGGGTGCTCCTTGCCGGACGAGGTCACTGCAGAGGCCCTGGCGAGCCTACGGGGGCTGGTGGACCAGGCATCGCCCGGGTAGGAATCGGGTCCAGGGGGTCGGGGCCCGGGCGCCNNACTGAGCTTTGAGGGGACCAGTCCTGCCGTGGAGAAAGACCAGGACGACCGGAGCCTGTTGTTCGCGGCGGAGCTCTTCAGCAGTGCTGCCAACCAGGAGAGCAGTAAGAAGGAGTACCGCGGGGTGCTGCGGAGCCTGCTCCGCCACTGCCAGGGGCAGGGAGTCTTCTTCTGCCGGGAGCTGAGCTGGCCCAGTCTCTACTCCTATCAGGCGTCCCTGGCCCCGCTGGCCCCCAGTACCCGCCACCATCGGCTCCTGCTGATCCGCCAGTTCCTGCGCTTTCTGGAGGGCTGCGCGTGGGCGGAACGGGGGCTGGAGCGGGCGATCCGGCTGCCGCCGTTGCCCCCGCACCACCCGCGACCGGCCCTCTCGCTCCCGGACCAGCTCCGGCTGATCTCCGCCGCCCCCGACCACCGGTCCCGGCGCTTGGTCTCGCTGCTGCTCGCGACCGGGGCCCGGCCGGGGGAGCTGCTGGCCTGCGATCTCTCCTCACTCCAGGACGGACAGCTTCAGCTGCGGGGCAAGACCGGGGAGCGTTGGGTGCCGCTCCCGCCTTCGGTCCGCCAGGAACTGGAGGAAGAGATCTTTGAGAGGCTCGCGGAGGGCGCGGCAGCTCCCCTCTTTCGCTCGCGCCAGGGGCGGCTGAGCCGGCGGCGGCTGAGGGAACTGATCGACGAATGCTGCCGGCTGGCCTCGATGCCGAAGATCAGCCCGCACCAGCTCCGCCACGCCGCCTGCGCCAGGTGGCTTCGCGCCGGGGTGCCCCTGCTGGTCGTCTCCAAAGCCCTGGGACACGCCCGCCCCAGCACCACCCTGGACCACTACGCCTCGGTTATCTCTCAGGACCTGGAGCAGGGCCTCTTGCTCGACCCCTTGGAGGGAGCTCTGGGCCCCTCTTGGGAGGAGGCCGGCAGACTGTCCCTTCCAACCGTGAACTAGAACTGAGCTCAGCTGCGCTGCCCGGGCCGCCGGCCTCGCGGTGCGAAGTCCGCTCTGATCGGGGTCGGATCTGCTCCTGAAGCGCAGCGCGGTGATTTGGAGTCTTTTCAGAGCAGCCTGGGCGTCCGCCACGCTGGAAGCGGAAGTCTGCGATGCGCGAAACTCTTGGCCGTGACGAGACCCACGATCTTCGAGTTCGCCGGTGCAGAGCCAGCCTTCCTAGCGTTGGCGGCGGCTCACCACCAGCGCTGCCTCGACGACCCGGAGCTGAACCATCCCTTCTCTCATCTCTGCAACCCCCACCACGTCGAGCGACTGGCCGAGTACTGGGCGGAGGTGTTCGGAGGACCCCCTCTCTACTCCGAGTCATCCGGCGGTCATTCGGGGATGCTCGAGATCCACGCCCGCCAGGGAGCCAGCGCCGATCTCGGGTCTCGCTTCGTCCGGTGCTTCGGGCAGGCGGCCGACGATGCCCGTCTCCCGGCCGACTCCGATTTCCGGAGGTGCCTCCGCGAATACATGGAGTGGGCCGTGGGGGATGTTCTCTCTTACTCGCCGCCTGAGTCCCAAGTCGCAGCCGGCCTGCCGGTACCCCACTGGGGTTGGAACGGTCTCGAGTAGGCGTCTCTCCGGGCAGCCGAGTCGCCGGCCGGGAGCTGGGCGGGTGAACCACCGACCGATTGGGAGGAGCGACCGCCATCACCCATGACCCGCTGCTCCTCCTCGCCGTTGCGGGAGCCGGGTTCGCGGCGGGGGCTCTGAACGCGGTGGCCGGCTCCGGCTCCTTGATCACCTTCCCTGTGCTACTCGCCCTCGGCTACTCCCCCCTGGTGGCCAACGTCAGCAACACCGTGGGCCTGTTTGCCGGCAACGTCAGCGGGGCGGTCGGCTACCGACGGGAGTTGGCCGGCCAACGCCGGGCGGCATTGACCCTGGGCGCCTGTGCTCTGGTCGGCGGGCTGGGGGGCGCAGGGCTGCTGCTGGCGCTGCCGCCAACCATCTTCAAGGTGGTGGTCCCGGCGCTCGTCCTGCTGGCGGTCGTGCTGCTGTTGCTGCAGCCCCACCTGGCGCGCCGGCGGGCGGCGGGTCCGCCAACCCGTGGGGGTCGCCTGGCGCTACGAGCCTCGACTTTTGCGACAGGCGTCTACGGCGGCTATTTCGGGGCTGCCCAGGGGGTGATGTTCATGGCCACCCTGGGGGTCTTTCTGGACGAGTCCCTGCAGCGACTCACAGGGCTGAAGAACGTGCTCGCCTCGGCCGCTAATGGCGCGGCAGCGGTGGTGTTCGTCGTCTACGGGCCGGTCGCTTGGGAACCGGCACTCGTGCTCGCCGGGTCAAGTTTGCTGGGGGGACAGCTGGGAGCCGGGTACGGCCGCAGGCTCCCCGCTTCCGTGCTGCGCGCGGTGATCATCGTCGGCGGGCTGGCGGCGGTGCTCAAGCTTTTGCTCTGACCTATCAACCCTGGCGTCGTCACCCTGGTGCGCCGTCAGCGGGAAGGAAACCGTAGCGATCGGTTGCCGCACTAGTGGGTTGGGCTAAGAACCAGATGAGCAGCAGCGTACCCAGAACCGGCACCAACCCGACCAGGATCCACCACCCGCTGCGATTGGTGTCGTGCAGCCGCCTGATGGTCAAAGCAATGCCGGGGACGATCGCGGCCAGGGCGTACAGGTCGGCCAGGAGAACGATAGCGCGGGTGATGGTGTACTCGAGAAGCCACAGCAAAATGGCGACCAAGAGGTTGATGAGGAAAGGCTTCCAGTACTCAGAACGCGTTGCTCTGTCGGTGAATTCCACGCCCTTCAGCCACATCCGCTCGTACGCCTCTCCGTAGCTAAACATGCCGCCTCCGAATCCGGATTCTTCGCAGCAGGAAATGCTGAGTGGGAACGCGAGTCTACAAGGGCCTAGCGACGGCGACTCAAGTTGGCAGGGGCTGCCTCATGCCGGCCCGGTCGCGCAGGGCCGAAGGAGAGGAGGTGCAGCTAAAGATGAACTACGCCCAGCGCCAGGGCATCGGCAGCCGGGCCGCCACGACGTGGGGCCGCCGGTGCAGCGCAGTGGAGAGGACCAAGTCCCGGTGCTTGGGCAGCAGACGGTGCCAGAAGCGCCGCGGCAGCACCACGGGGATCAGGACTACCACCCGATGGTCGGCCGAAGGCTTGAGCGACCCTATGTAGCGGAGCAACGGGCGCACCACCGAGCGATATGGGGAGTTGAGGACCACCAGCGGCACCCCGGGATCCCACTTCTTCCAGGCCTCCTCCAGTTCCGCCCTTCGCCCCTTGTCCTCGGCAAAGACAACGGTGACCGCAACGACCTGGTCACCCATGGAGAGGGCGACGGAGAGGGTCTGGCTGATGAGCACGGAGAGTGCGGTGAAGGGGACCACCACGGTGGTCCTACACCGCTTCGGCCGCGCCGGCCGCTGGCCCAAGTGCAGCTCCACAGCCACCTCGCGGTAGTAGGTGCTCACCCGGACGAACAGCAAGATCAAGAGCGGGATCGCCACCACCACCACCCAGCCCCCCTCCCGGAACTTCGTGAGCACGAAGATCAGGGTGGCGAGCCCGGTGGTGGCGGCACCCAGTCCGTTGATCGCAATGCGCCACCACCAGCCCTTGGGTCTCCCCCCCAGCCAGTGGCGGACCATACCCGACTGGGCCAGGGTGAAGCCGGTGAAGACTCCGATCGCATAGAGCGGGATCAAGGAGTCGGTGTTGCCGCCGGTGGCGACCACCAGGATCCCGGCGAGCAGCGCCAGAGCCCAGATCCCCTGGGTGAAGACCAGGCGGTCGCCACGGATGCCGAAGGCGTGAGGAAGCCGGTGGTCGTTGGCCAGCAGGCTGGCCAGCACAGGCAGCCCCCCGAATGATGTGTTGGCGGCGAGCGCCAGCGCCAGGGTGACCAGGATGGAGATCGCGGCGAAGGCCCAGCCCCGACCGAGGGCATACCCGATGATCTGGTTGAGGACGGCGTCGTTGGTTCGTGGCTGCACGTGGAAGCGCTGGACCAGCACTGCCAGACCCAGCAGCATGGTGGCCAGCAGGATTCCGAGCATGATCTCGGTCTGGCGCGCCTTGACGGCCCGGGGGCGGCGAAACAAAGGGACCCCGTTCGCAATCGCCTCCACCCCGGTCAAGGCGCTGCAGCCGGCCGAGAAGGCCTGCAGCAGCAGCAGGACCCCGACCGCCTCCAGCCCGTGGGTGGCGACCAGGGGGGCGCCAGGTGCCTTGAGATGGGAGGCGAGCGGATGGATGATTCCGACCGCGATCACGATCAGAATCGCCGCGATGAACGCCAGCGTGGGCAGCAGGAAGGCCCGGGCGCCCTCCGCCAGGCCGCGGAGGTTGAGGAAGGTGATCACGGCCAGGATGCCCAGGCACAGAGGGATGGTCAGCGGCACTAGGGACGGGAAGGCCGAGGTGAGCGAGCCGACCCCGGCAGCGATCGAGACCGCCACAGTGAGGACGTAGTCCACGATCAGCGACGCCCCGGCCAGGAGAGACAGCCGGGCTCCGAGATTGGCGCGGGCCACGGCGTAGGCCCCGCCGCCACCCGGAAAGGCGGAGATGACCTGGGTGTAGGAGGCCACTAGGAGCACCAGCAGACCGACGATAGCCAAGGTGATCCAGGGGGCCACCTTCAGGGCCGCGAGGCCGCCAGCTCCCAGGGCCACCAGCAGCGCCTGGGGGCCGTATGCGACCGAGGTGAGCGCGTCCAGGGAGAGCGCCGAGAGTCCCTCGACTGGGCTGATCTGCTCCTTGGCCGCCTCACTGGATCGAAGGGGACGGCCGAACAGGCTGTGCGGTAGCTTCATTGCATCACTCGGATCGCGAGATGACTTCTTGGACCGCGAGAGTGTGCCTGATGGCGAGGCCCCCAGGATCACGGGGCAGGCCGGCTACGAAAGGGCCGCGGTCCCACCTCGGCGCTGATCCGGCGAAGTGCTGGGGGTCAGTGGGCCCTGACGGTCCACCAGCTGCCTTAGAAACTGGAATACCTCAACGCGGATCTGTTGCTCGGTCGAGGCTGAATCCAGCACGAAGATTCTCGCCCACTAAGCCCACTCCGAGGCAGAATTCGGAGATCGATTCGCTATCAGATTCGCTCCGCGATGCTCTGGCCCTGGACGAAGAAGAGAAGATAGTCAGGACCGCCGGCCTTGGTATCGGTGCCACTCATGTCGAATCCCCCGAAGGGATGGACCCCCATGTAGGCGCCCGTCGAGCGACGGTTGATGTAGAGGTTGCCCACGTGGAAGCGGTCCTTGGCGACCGCGATCCGTCTCGGATCGCGGCTGAAGTAGGAGCCAGTGAGCCCGAACGCGGTGCTGTTGGCGATCTCCAGCCCCTGCTCGAAGTCAGAGGCGCGGATCACCGCCAGAACCGGACCGAAGATCTCCTCCTGGGCGATCCGCGCGTCCGGCGCCACCCCGCCGAAAATCGTCGGCTCGATCAGATGGCCCTCACCGGGGACGTGGCCTCCCCCCAGGAGTAGCTCGCCCTCCCCCCGCCCCAGCTGGAGGTAGTCGAGAATCTTCTCCTCGGCAGCGCCGTCGATCACCGGGCCCACGGTCACCTCCGGATCGACTGGGTCGCCAACCTTGAGCCGGCCCGCCAGCTCCAGCACCCGGCTCACCACCTCGTCGTACGCCGAAGCGACCACCACTGCCCTCGAGCCCGCCGAGCACTTCTGCCCCTGGAATCCGAAGGCGGAGGCGGTGATCCCCTGGGCGGCGAGCTCCAGGTCGGCGGTCTCGTCCACCACCACCGCGTTCTTGCCACCCATCTCCAGCTGGACTCGCTTCAGCCACCGCTGGCCCGGGTGCACCCTTGAGGCTCGCTCGTAGATGCGCACCCCGACCTCCCGGGATCCGGTGAACGCCACGAAGCGGATCTGGGGATGGTCAACCAGCGCCTCGCCAATGACCGCGCCCTTCCCGGTTAGCAGATTGATCACCCCAGGGGGTAGCCCCAGCTGGAAGAAGATCTCTACCAGCCAGGCGGCCGTGGTGCTGGAGGTCTCAGCCGGCTTGAGGATGACGCAGTTTCCCGCCACCACCGCCGCCGTCATCATCCCGGTGGCGAGGGCCAGCGGGAAGTTCCAGGGTGAGATCACGGCCCCGACACCGAGGGCCAGGTAGCGGAACTGGGTCAACTCGCCGGGCCAGGGCGCCATCTTGTCGCTCGAGCTCAACTCCAGCGCCTGGCGGGCGTACCACTCCATCAGGTCGACCACCTCGGAGACTTCTCCGTCCGCCTCGTCCCAGGCCTTGCCAACCTCGTAGACCATCAGGGCCGCTAGCTCTCCGCGCCGCTGGCGGACAACCTGGGCCGCGCGCAGCAGGAGGGCGGCCCGTTCTTCGACCGGCGTCCTGGACCAACTCGGAAACGCCTGCCATCCGGCCGCAACCGCCCGCTCCACATCCTCCTGCCGTCCCGCCGCGTGACGGCCGATCACCTGCTCCGGGTGGGCCGGGTTGTAGGACTGGACCTGCTCCCCGGTCTCCACCCGCTCCCCGCCGATCACCAGCGGGTAGTCCCGGCCGAGCTTGCCCCGCACCTGGGTCAGGGCGTCCGCGAAGGCGCTGCGGTTGGCCGGTATCGAGAAGTCCAGAGTTGGCTCGCTGCGGAAGGGTGCCAGGGGCATCGGTGGTCCTCCTCGTCGGATATGGTTCTGAGTGCCAATTCGCCGCGCCGGCGGCACCGTCGCGGTCGGTCTACCCGGGCTAGCGTCGCACTAAGTTGCGGGCCAGAAAGAGCACGTTGGCCGGGCGTTCCGCCAACCGTCTCATGAAGAAGGGGTACCAGTGAGTCCCATACGAGTTGGCCACCAGCACCGTGTAGCCCTGGGCGAGTAGCTCTCGCTGCCGCTGGGGCCGGATGCCGTAGAGCATCTGGAACTCAAAGCGATCCCGAGAGATTTCTCGCTGCTCCGTGAAGCTGATGGCGTGCTGGATCATGCGGTCGTCGTGGGTCGCGATCGCCGTGTAGCCACCCCGGCTGAGCGCCATCTCCATCAACCGGATGTAGTTGTCATCGACTTCGGCTTTGGCTGCGAAGGCCACTTCGCGGCGCTCCAAATATGCGCCCTTGACTAGCCGCAAGTTGGGCGCCAGCGGCAGCAGCGACTCCAGGTCGGCGACCGACCGGCGCAGGCAGGACTGCAGCACGGCCCCTACGTTGTCGTAACCGCGCGCCCGCAGACTGCGGTAGATCTTCAGAGTCGATTCCACATGGGCGGAGTCCTCCATGTCGATTCGCATGGTCAGACCCAGTTCCGCCGAGAGCTGCAGCAGCTGGAGCATGTTCTCCTCGGCCAGCTCCTCACCCAAATCCAGCCCCATCAGAGTGAGCTTGATCGCCACGTTGCAGTTGAGCTTCTCGGTGGCGAGCCGGCGGATCAGGCCCTGGTACTCCTCCACCGCCCGGTCGGCATCGGCGGCCCTGGCCACTGCTTCGCCAAGAAGCGTCGCGTTGCACTTGAACCCTCGCTGGTTGAGGGTCCGGATCACTTCGACGCACTGGTCGAGGGTCTCGCCGGAGACGAATCGGGAGGCCCCCAGCCGCATCCCGTAGCGTCCCATAAACGCCTGGGTGGCCCGGTTGTGGCCGGCGGCCAGGATGGTGCTGCGCGCCACCGCGTTCATGGAAGGCAAGGTGTCAGCCGGCCTCCGGCGGGGTCGGGCTGGCACAGGAGGAGCTGGTTACGGACATCGGCTGGACTTTCACCTCACCCTTGACTGACGAGCCCATTGTCCGTGGTTCCGCGAGCGTGGCCTGCCGGCCGCGGTCCGGGCTGACGAACCGTCAGTGACCTGGATCGATAGAACGGCCCGGAGGGATGGTCCCGGGGCGAATTGTTAGATTGGTGGATATGACTGAGGAAGGGTTCCCCAAGCGACGGCTCGGCACCCAGGGCCTGGTGGTCTCGGCGATCGGGCTGGGCTGCATGGGCCTGTCCCAGGCCTACGGGCCTGCCGACGAGGATGAGTCGCTGGCAACGATTGACCGGGCTCTGGAGCTCGGCGTCTGCTTCCTTGATTCCGCCAACGCCTACGGGAACGGCCACAACGAGCGTCTGCTGGGCCGAGCTCTCCAGGGACGGCGGGATCAAGTCGTCTTGGCAACCAAGTTCGGGATCGTCGAGGACGGCCCGATGGCGAATCGAGTCAGTGGCCGGCCAGAGTATGTGCTGTCCTGCTGTGAGGAGTCGCTGCAGCGGCTCAACACCGACTACATCGACCTGTACTACCAGCACCGGGTCGACCCAGAGGTCCCCATTGAGGACACCGTGGGGGCGATGGCCGAGCTGGTTCGGGCGGGCAAGGTCCGCTTCCTCGGTCTCTCGGAGGCAAGCTCCGAATCGCTGGCCCGGGCGTCGGCCATCCACTCGATCAGCGCTCTCCAGAGCGAATGGTCGCTCTGGACCCGAGACATTGAGCAGGAGGTGTTGGCCACCGCCCGCCGGCTCGGAATCGGCATAGTGCCGTACAGCCCGCTGGGCCGCGGGTTTCTGACCGGCCAGATCACCGATCCGAGGGACTTCGGCCCTGACGACTTCCGCCGCGGAAATCCGCGATTTGCAGGGGAGAACTTCGAGCGGAATCTGGAGTTGGTTCGGTTGGTTCAGCAAATGGCGGCCGACCGCCGAGTCACCCCGGCCCAGCTGGCGCTGGCGTGGCTGCTGGGCCAGGGTCCGGACGTGGTGCCGATCCCGGGCACCAGGCATCGTTCCAACCTGGAGGAGAACGCGGGGGCGGCGTCGGTCACCCTTACTGCTGCGGAGCTGGATCGACTGAGTGCCCTGGTTCCGCCAGGGGCGTTCCTGGGGACCCGTTACGCCGATAGGCAGTACACCTACGGATCAAGCCCCGCCCGGGGCTAGTCGACCAGCCGCGGCGGGAGACTCCACCAACTAGCTCCGCTCACCTCTCGTAGACAATGAAGGAGGTTCGGCGAGCGACCTGGTCGTAGAGAGAACGGGCGGGGGCGTTGAACTCCTGAGTCTGCCAGTAGGTGCGCCCGGCGCCCCGTCGGTCGGCCTCCGCGAAAGCTGCCTCGAGCAGCTCTCGGGCGGTCCCCTTGCCCCGCGCCTCGGGACTCACGAACAGGTCCTCCACGTAACAGCAGTCGGCGGAGGACCAGGTCGACGGGTGAAAGACCAGGTGGACTATGCCCAGCATTCGACCCTGGTCGTCTTCGGCCACCAGGCCGAGAAGGGGACCAGTGCTGGAGCTGAGCCGGTCAAAGGTTGCCCGGGTGACCTGATCATCAACTGCAGCCCGGTAGAAATGCAGGTACGCGTGCCAAAGCGTGCTCCAAGAATCGAAGTCGGTTGGCGCCAGCGGTCTCACCAGGCCTCTCCGCCTCTCGGTGATCAGAAGTACTCCAGCAGCCACTGATGGATCAGGGGAACCTGGTCGACCAGCTGAGTCAGATGACCGGACTCCGGAAGGTAGTGCCACTCGGCGGCGGGCAGTTGGCCCGCCAACCACTGCCCGTGAGCCGCGGGGACCATGAGATCGAGCTGACCCTGCCAAAGCTGTAGCGGTACCCGGATCTGCGAGACGTCGAAGCCCCAGGGCTGCACAAATGCCAAGTCATCGTCAATCCAGCCGTCAGCTCCCTGCGCGATCGCGTCGGCGAAAATGGAGACCATCCACTCGCCGAGGTGATCTTTGATCGCGGCGCGGTCGGGCGGCGACAGAATCGACGCCATCTCAACAATCGTTCCCTCGACCGAGGTGGGCATACGCGCGGCGGCCGCCTCGTGGAAGGGACGGGTCGTGGCCTCGCCCCCCAGGATCGCGTCGAATTCTTCGATGTTGGCCTCACCCATCCCCGCCAGAAAGTCAAGGCCCTGGGCCCCGTAAGGGGCCACCGAAGCGATGGTGGCCGCCGCCACCACCAGATCGGGCAGCCTGGCAGCGCAGCTCAAGGCATGGGGGCCACCCCCGGAATATCCCCAGGTGGCCAACTTGGTGAGTTTCAGGCGGTCCGCGATCAGGGCCACATCGTTGGCGGCTTGACTAACCGGCCGGCCCGGCAAACGGGTGGAGGTTCCGTAGCCCGGCCGGGAGTAACCGATCAGCCGAATTCCTCTCCGCTCCGCATCGCCGAGCCAGCCGCCGAAGAGCTGTCTGGCCCCCGGGGTACCGTGATGGACCACCACCGCCGGTTCACCGATCTGGCCGGAGTCGACCAGATCAAGCAGTCGCCCGTCGGGGGTCTCGATCTGAAGTTCCCGCACCTGCATCTCGTGCCCTCATTTTGCCGACAGCCTGAGGTCAACTTCCCGATGATTCTTCGCTTCTGGGCCGCCGCCCGGGCGAATAACNNAAGCCACCTTCCCGATGAGCCTCCGCTTCGGGGCCGCCACCCGGGCGAACAACGCCCGTTGCGTGGCGGGCCCCTTAATCTGCGACAGCAGCGCTCAGATCGGGGCGAGTCAGCTCGGCGGTCCGGCGCTTCCCCTAGCTGGAATACGCGTGCCCTGCAGATGTTGGTCCAAGAGATTGGCGCAAGCGTAGAGGGCATTCAGGTGGGGGACCTGAAGCTCCAGCAGCCCGGCCAGCTCCACCAGCGCCCCGACCGTGGCACCTAGTTCCAGNNTCCTGGAGCATCGAGGTCTTGTGGTCCCCGACTCTGGCGGCGCCCTGAATGCGCTTGTCGATTCCCACGGGGGTCTCGATCCCGATCTTCCGCCCGATCAGTTCCACCTCCTCCATCACCGCTCGGACCAGCGTCACCGCGCCCTCGTCGAAGGTGATCTCCGCCAGGGTCGCTCCGGTCAGGGCGGAGATCGGGTTGAAACTGGCGTTGCCCAGGAGCTTGAGCCAGAGCTCGGGACGGATTCGCGGCTGAACTGGGGCCTTGAACCCCGCTCTGATCAGCGCCAACGAGACCTGCTCGGCCCTATCGGAGAGACGCCCATCCGGCTCGCCCAGGCTGATGCGGTTGCCTTCCAGATGCTCGACCACCCCCCAGTCCTCGATCCGGGCGGCGGGGTAGACTATGCAGCCGACGACCCGGCTGGCTCCGATGTTCTGGGAGATGACGCCGGCTGGGTCCACCGCCTGGAGCCGGGTCCCCTCCCAGGGCCCTCCGAAGCCGTCGAAGAACCACCAGGGGATTCCGTTCTGCGCACTGAAGACGCTGGTCTCCGGTCCCAGCGCCGCGCCCAATCGCTCCGCCAGCGGGGGCAGACTGTGGGCCTTCACGGTGACGAAGACGGCGTCGGCGGAGCCGAGTGGCGACAGCTCGTCGGTGCAGTCCGGGTGCACCGTAAAGTCGCCGGTCAGACCGGTCACCCGGAGGCCCTCCTTCCGCATCGCCGCCAGGTGCGGCCCTCTGGCGATCAGGGTGACCTCCTCCCCAACCCGGGCAAGGTGCGCGCCCAGGAGCCCACCGGTTGCCCCCGCGCCGAGGACGACGAACTTCACGGCGGGTTCACTTTGGGGCGAAGGCCTCGGCCACGAACCGACGCTGGACCTTGCCGGTGGCGGTTCGGGGGATCGTCTCCACGATGTAGAAATGGCTCGGAACCTTGAACTCCGCCAGATGTTCCCGGCAGTAAGCCAGCAGCGCCTTCTCGTCGGTGGGCGAACTCAGCACCACCGCCGCCGCCACTTGCTCGCCCCAAGTCGGGTGAGGCACGCCAAATGAGACCGCCTCTGCCACCGCCGGATGGGCTTCCAGGACCCCGTCCACCTCCAGGGGGGCGATCTTTTCGCCGCCGCGGTTGATCAGCTCCTTGAGCCGTCCCGAGAGGGTGAGGTAGCCCTCCCGATCCAGAAACCCGAGGTCGCCGGTGCGAAACCAGCCGTTCATGAAGGAGGCGGCGTTGGCCTCCGGGTTGGCCTCGTATCCATCGATGACGTTGGCACCCCGGATCACGACCTCCCCGGCCGTGCCGACGGGGAAAAGCTGGCCATCGTCGGCCATGGTGGCAATCTCGACTCCGGTGCCCTGCCCGACCGAGCCCGGTAGGCGCCTGGCGGGAGGCAGTGGGTTGGATGCCATCTGGTGGCTGGCCTCGGTCATGCCATAGGCCTCCAGCGCCGGCACCCCGTAGCGCGTCTCCATCTCGGCCATCTGGCCAGGGCTCAGCGCCGAGCTGCAGCTGCGCACAAAGCGGAGCCGCTCGCTACCCGGCGGTCGGTCCTCTGAAGTCCGCATCAAGATCAGCCGATGCGGGGTCGGCGAGGCGCTGAACCAGGTCGGCTGATGCTCCCTGGCCAGAGCCCAGAACGCCAGGGGGGTGAACTTGCGTGGGGTGACCACGGAACCACCAGCGGCGAGGGCCGCGAGCGCCGATGCCACCAGCCCGTGGACATGGAAGAGCGGCATTACGCAGAGCGAGACGTCATCCTCAGTCAGTTGGTAGTGGTCGATGACGTGGCTCACGGAGGCAGCCAAATTGCGGTGCCGGAGCGGCACCCGCTTGGGCCGGCTCGTGGTGCCGCTGGTGTGCAGCACGAGGGCAACGTCGTCAGGGGAAGACGCCGAGGCCGTCCGGCCCGATACGCCAGGCTGCGAACTCTCCAGGAGGAGCTTGCCCTGGGCGTCGACCTCCACCTCGATCACAACTCCCCCTGGGGACATCGCCCGCCTCGCAGCGTGCCCCTCCCCCCGGGGCACCAGGAGGATCCGGGCGCCCGTGTCCTCCAGGTAGAAGCGGAACTCGTCCTCTTTGTAAGCGTGGTTCAGAGGACAGGCGGTGGCTCCCAGCGCCGCCGCCAAAAAACACACGATTACCTCGGGCCCGTTCGGCAGAGCCATGGCCACCCGGTCGCCCGGAGTAACCCCCAGCTCGGCCAATTGGTCCGCACCCTGAGCCACCATCTGGCGAAGCCGGCCATGGGTGAGGACAGGCCCCTCGGGCACCACGATCGCCGGGCGGTTGGCCGCACCTTGCGTCAAAAGTTCGGTCAGGGTCTTGCTCACAGAAAGCTCCTCGGATCACGCCT
The DNA here is from genome assembly GCA_003133485.1 of Candidatus Dormiibacterota bacterium. The sequence continues at coordinate 15,527 of PKXR01000038.1, read as the reverse complement.
GGGAGACGCCTGCCGGTCGGATAGGCCCAACCTCAATGTAGGAGGGCTGCCGGTGCGGTCGGCGTCGCCCGCCGAGCCCGGTTGCGCGGTTGCCCGGCAGTTTAGCCCGCCTCTCGTCTCAGGCGGGCGAGTATCGACGGGGGTTACTGGGGCATCAATGCATCTCGCGCAAACGAATGCATAAACTCCCCTTGACGTACCTACCGTCGTAGTGTACGGTCCACTCTCATATCGCGGAGTGAGTTCCGCTCTGGTGGTGCGCGCGGAGCCGGGTATGACGGGGACAGACGCTCTTGGCAAGGGGGACTCTGCCGCTCTCGGATCGGCGCGCGGGAACCTGGGCGGGGCACCGCCAGACTAGGGGAGGACGACTGCATTATGAGGCTGGCGACGGTCACCACTGCCGACGGCAACCGGTTGCATGTCCGGGGTCGCTCCGGTTACCTGGATGCGGCGGCCGAGACCGGCAACTCTGCCCTGACCACCCTAAGCTCGGCGCTCCAAGCCGGCGACGGGGCCTGGGATTCGCTTAGGAGCCTGGAGTCACGCGAGGGACGCCCGGTACAGGAGTCCGAGTTCGTGGCAGCGGTGCCGGAACCACCCCGCATCCTCTGCCTGGGGGTGAACTACGGTGAGCACGCTCGGGAGACCGGACGGGAGGTGCCCAACTGGCCCGAATGCTTCGTGCGAGGGACGCTCAGCGTGGCCGGACCCTACGCCGACTTGGTGCGCCCCGCTCTCTCCGAGCGCTTTGACTACGAAGGTGAGCTGGGAATCGTGATCGGCCGCGGCGGGCGGTACATTCCCGCCGAGCAGGCCCTCGAGGCAGTCGCCGGGTTCGTCGTCTGCAACGACGCCTCGGCCAGGGACTGGCAGCGGGCCGGCACCCAGTGGACCCCCGGCAAGAACTTCGACGGCACCATGCCGCTCGGACCAGAGCTGGTCACCGTCGACGAGGTCGATGTGGCCGATGTCCAGCTCACCACCAAAGTGAATGGCGAGGTCAGGCAGTCAGCCCGGACCTCCCAGATGCTGGTGAACGTCCCCCGGGCGATCGAGTTCTTCTCGACCTTCACCACGCTGCAACCCGGAGACGTGATCGCCACGGGCACCCCGGGGGGGGTGGGAATGGGCCACCAGCCGCCGCTGTGGCTGGTGCCCGGCGACATCGTCGAAGTCACCGTCGAGGGGGTCGGCACCATCCGCAACAAGGTGGTGGCCGAGAACCCCGACCAGGTATTGCGCACGTGGGTTCCGGCCGCTTCGTCCGACCGGAGCCTCTAGAACCGACAGCGGCATTATCGGGGAGGATCCAATGCGTTGGTTTCGCCGTCGACCTGACAACAAACGATTGCTCGCACCGGACGCGGGCGGTAACGCCAGTGACCAGCGAATGCCGGACAGACGGCGGCGGCTCTCGGCCGCCGCCGTAGCCCTAGCGCTCGGGGTGGCAGCGGCCGCCACCAGCGGGGCCCTCGCCTTCGCCCCGGTTTCCGCTGCCTCCACCCTGGTGATCGGGGACCTCGCTCCCTTTACCGGTCCTGACGCCGCCCTGGGTGGTTATTACGACGCCTCCTGCTTGGCAGCGACTCAGGCGATGAACGCCGACGGCGGAGTCCTCGGCCAGCAGCTCTCCTGCGCGACTTTCGACACCAGGGGTGACCCAGCGGACGCGGTGCCCGCCGCCAATCAGATGTTTGCGACCGAGCCCAACCTGGCCATGGTGATCGGCTGCACCTCGGACGAAGCGGCATCGGTGGTGCCGATCATCAACTCCAAGAAGATGGTGGCGTTCTGCATGACCGGACAATCCGAGTTCGACCACGTCCACTACCCGTACTTCTTCCGATTGGTCCCACCCGATCTGGCTGAGTCCTACGCGATGGTTGCCATTGCCAAATATGACAAGCACTACAAGAAGATCGCTCTGGCATTTGGCAACGACATCGGCTCCCAGACCTTCGTCAACCCCGCCATCGCGTCAATCAAGAAGGCCGGGCTGAAGCTCTCCGCCAACGTGACCCTGGACCTCACCGCCAACACCTTCCGCACCGAGGCTGAGCAGGTCGTGCAAAGCCATCCAGACGTGATCCTGACCGAGGCCCTGGGTGCCGCTGACGCCACCTTCCTCTCCGAAGTGAAGCAGCTCAACGGCGGGAAGATGATCCCGGTCATCGGCACATCGGCAACGATCGACCCCGCCTGGTTTTCGTCCGTGGGGGCGGCAATCGGGAAGTCAACGCTCGCCAAGTACTACGTAGCGGACAACTTGGTAACCGCTACCTCGGGGCCCGAATACACACCGTTCTATGACGCTATGCAAGCAGTCAAGTCTCAGGTCACCAGCGATGACGATGGCAGCCTCGCGACCCTACTCTCTGGTCCGGGTGCGGTTCACCTCTTCGACGGTATGAACCTGGCCGCGCTGGCCATGATCATGGCCAAGAGCGCCGTCCCCAGCGTTTACAAGGCCGACATTCTGAAGATCGGCGACGGGGTGCCAGGGGCGGTCGTGGTGCACAGCTTTGCGGAGGGGAAGACCGAGCTCGGCAAGGGCAAGGCCATTCGTTACATCGGCCCCGGCGGCCCGACCAGCTTCGACAGCTACCACGACTCGCCCGGCATTTTCCAGTACGACGGCTACAAGACCAACGGCGCCGTCACCGTGATTGGGGGCATCTCGACCACCCAGCTGCGGGCCGTCCAGTAGCCAATACCTCAGGATGAATCTAGACCGGGTGGGGCGAACGCCGCCCCGCCCGGTCTACTGCGCGGCAGGAAAACCTTCCTCCACATGAGCCTTTTCTTAGCCTCCATCGGATTCGGCATCGTCACCGCCTCGGTATTGGCCATCTCCGCCGTCGGTTTCACCGTGCAATACGGGGTGACCGGCGTGCTCAACTTGGCATTCGCGTCGGTGATGATCGCCTGCGCCTACGTCGCCTACCTCATGAATCAGACGGGCCAGTCGGTGTGGCTGGCGATGGTGGGTGCAGCAGTGGCCGGGGCACTCCTCTCGCTGGTCATCAACAAGTACATTTACGCGCCGTTTCAGCGCCGCGGAACATCCCCAACTGCGGTGGTGATCGTGTCGCTGGGCGTGCTGTTGATCATCGAGTTCCTCGTCCAGGCGATCGAGGGGCCCACCAACGTCTCCTACACGATGAGCCAGGGCGCGACTGTCATATTCGGCGGACTGATTCTGACCGTCGTGCAATTGGTGATCATCGGTCTCAGCCTGGCCTTTATGGTCTGCCTCCATCTGATGCTGCGCTACACCCGTTTCGGCAAGGCTATGCGGGCGACCGCCGCCGACCGGACGCTAGCCCGGAACTGCGGGATTAGGACCGATCGGGTGGTGACCTTGGCGTGCCTAATCACGGGCGCCTTGTGCGGTGTCGCTGGCACGACTTTCGCCATCAATTCAGGCAGTTTCGGGGCCACGAGTGCCGACCTTTTCTTGGTCCTCATCCTCGCTGCGGTGTTCCTCGGGGGGCCCGGCCAGCCCTATGGCGCGATGCTGGGCGCACTGGTCATCGGAGTCGCGACCGAGGTGAGCGCCGTGTTCATCACCTCGGACTACAAATATGTGACGGCCTTCGTCATCCTCCTGGTGATTCTGGCGGTCCGGCCGCGGGGACTGTTCAACGCAGGGGCGATCGGCTAACGCTGTGGGTTCTGGTCCAGTGATTCAGCAGGGGGTCAGCAGTCCTGCCCGTGCGGAAGCCCAGGAACCGGCCTCATGAGTCAGGCCACGCTTTTCTACCTCGCCAATCTCTTGGTCTACGGAGGGGTGGACGCGATCGCCTGTCTTGGTCTCTCGATGCAGTTCGGGGTGTCCGGCGTCAGCAACTTCGGCTACATCATCTTTCAGGCGGCGGGGGCCTACACGGCGGCCGTATTGTCGCTGCCACCGGATACCGCCAACGGTGGCTTCCAGACTTACATCGGCGGGCTGGGACTGCCATTCCCCATCCCCTGGATCGGGGCGGCAATCGCGGGAGGCCTGGTGGCCCTGCCGTTCAGCCTTTTGGTCGGGAGGCGACTCACGGGCCAGGTGGCGGCGATCGGGCTCTTGGTGACCGCGGTCATGGCCAACCTCCTAGTGAACAACTTCGTCCCACTTTTCAATGGTGCAGCCGGGCTCTCCATCGTCCCGCAACCACTGCACAACCTGATCAATCCGCAGAGTCAGACCTATCAGTGGGGCTACGGCGTGGTAGCAGCTCTGCTCGCGGTCGCCGTTTATTTCCTGTTCCGCCGCATCACTGAGTCCCCCTACGGCCGCAGCCTCCGGGCGATGCGCGACAACAGCCCGGTCGCCGATGCGCTGGGCAAGGACTTGCTCAGTCTGCGCACCGCGATGCTGGTCCTGGGCGGCATGGCCGCCGGCCTGTCGGGCGGGGTTTTGGTCGGCTTCATCACGCTCTGGTCACCGGGTGCCTGGGGCTACGCCGAGACCATCGTTTTGTTCGCGGCGGTAATCATCGGAGGACTAGGCAACCACAAGGGCGCGATCTTGGGAGCGGTGCTGGTGCCGCTCGGCTTTGAGGAGGCAAGCCGCTTCATCCCCTCGTCCCTCGGCGCGCCCGGTCTGATCCCAGCTTTGCAGTGGGTGGCAATCGGACTTCTGATCGTCGGCTTCCTCTGGTTTCGTCCCCAGGGGATCATCCCGGAGCCTCGCCGGCGGATCTACGCCAGGGCCCAGGCCCGGGCCGCCCGGGCGGGCGGCGCCGCCACCTCGGGGCTGCCCCGGCCCGGGCCTAGCAGCCCTGCCCTGTCAGCCGAGGCCCGAAATAGACAAGGGCCGATTCTCTCGACCGAAGGGGTCGGGGTTACCTACGGCGGCCTGAAGGCAGTGGACGGGGTGAGCATCAGCGTGGCTCGCGGACGACTGACCGGGCTCATCGGGCCCAATGGGGCGGGTAAGTCGACTCTCCTGTCAGCCCTGGCCGGCACGGTCAAGGCGACCGAAGGCCGGATTCTGTACCAGGGGCAGGATGTGACCGGCAAGCCGACCTACCAGCGGGCCCGGGCCGGAATCGTGCGCACGTTCCAGTTGGCCTGCGAGTTCAAGCGCCTCACGGTGATCGAGAACCTGCTCTCGGCGGTCCCAGACCAGCGAGGCGACTCCTTCCGAGGCTCTTTGCGCGGCCGCCGCTATTGGGGGAAGGAGGAGCTGGCCGCCGTGGAGGTGGCCAGAGAGCTGATGGATCAATTCGGCCTGGTCGACGATGCCGACACCTACGCGGGCAACCTCTCCGGCGGGCAACGCCGACTGGTCGAGATCATGCGGTCGCTGATGGCCAGGCCGCAGCTGCTGCTCCTCGACGAGCCCATGGCGGGGATCCACCCGACCCTGGCCCGCAAGATCGGCAAGAGCCTGCAGGCGCTGTGTGCCGACGGCATGACCATCCTCTTGGTGGAGCACGAGCTCGCCTTTATGGACGAGTTCTGCGATCCGGTGATCGTTATGGCCGAGGGCCGGGTCCTGGCCGAGGGGACCATGGCCGAATTGCGGGGCCATGCCGAGGTCGTAGAGGCCTACCTTGTCGGCTGAGCCCGGGTCTCCCCCAGCTGCTACCAAGGGAGCAACGCTGGCGGCCGAGCTGCTCTCCGCCGGATACGCCGGGCGGGCCGTCGTCCAGGAGATCTCCATTCAGGTCGCGCCGGGTGAGGTGGTCTCTGTTGTGGGGCCCAACGGCTCGGGGAAGAGCACCTTGCTCAAGGCGCTGGTCGGGGTGGTCCACGTGCTCTCCGGCAAGGTGCTCTGGGACGGCGCCGAGGTCACCAATTGGGCTCCCGATGCGGCCGCTCGGGCCGGGGTCGGGTACGTCCCCCAGATCGACGATGTGTTCGCTCCGTTGACCGTGCGCGAGAACCTGGAGATGGGTGGCTACCTGTTGCCGGTCCGTGAGGTCCCGGGGAGAATCACCCACGTCCTGGAGGTGTTCCCGCAGTTGGCCAAGATGCTCTCCCGAAAAGCGGGCCGGCTTTCCGGGGGCGAGCGCAAGATGCTGGCCATGGGCCGGGTCCTGATGCTGGAGCCTCGGGCGTTCATCCTCGATGAACCGACTGCCAACCTGGCGCCGGCCTTGGCCCAGGCCCTGCTCGATGACCACATCCGGCAGCTGAGCGCCACCGGCGCGTCGGTTCTGGTGGTTGAGCAGCGGGCTCGGGCCGTGCTGGCCATCTCGGATCGGACCTACGTACTGACCGGGGGGCAGTGCCAGATGGAGGGGACGCCGGCGGATCTCATCGCGAGCCCCGACTTCGTCGACACCTTCTTAGGGGGGAGGCGGCGCACGGGGGACCCCGAAGGGGAGTGACCGGCAAGCACCAGACCACTCTCCGGTGCGCTCGGCAACCCGGCTTCCAGCTCGATCAGCCCGGACACCAGCCCTGGTGGAGCTGAATTCAAAGAGGTCAGCGCTGCTCTGGCTGGACAGGATCGCTGAACCGAAAGAGGCGCGAAACCCGCCGAACAAAATCACCCCAACGGGCTATTGACAAGTTGCGGGCGACAACATATGCTGCCGCGTGGCCGAGCAGGCGCCGCCGGCGGGCGGCCGCGGATCAAGGGGTGGGCCGGTTGCCGAGATGGCTTGCAGCGTGAGTCGGCGAGTGAGCCGATTTTCGCTGGACTCCCATTAAGGACTGGTGAACTTCGTGGGCCCAGGGGCCTGCATCCAGGGGAGGGTTCGGGGAGTCTTCGGCTGATCTCGGAGGGTTGAATCGCAGCCCCGTGGGGGGTGCGCGTGCGTTTGGTTAGGGCGTCTTTAGACGTTTGGAAAGTTAGGAGAGGCAAAGCATGGGAAGTCGAACTCGGATCTGGAGCCCTCGAGTGGGCGCCACACGAAAGTCAGTGCTGGGAGTGACCGCGCTGGCCGCAGTACTTTTCGCCGCCGGTGGCACTGTCAATGCTGCGAACAGGCCTGCCAAGGCGGTCACCACGGCGGCGAGCGCTCTGACGACCAGTTCGTTCAACCGGAACTTCTCCGCGATGTCGGCCCTCAAGTCAATCGTCAAGGAAGGCACGGGCGGAATCACCGCGATCCTGCCGGACACAGTCAGCTCGGCACGCTACACCGAGTTCGATGCACCCTTCCTGACCACGGCCTTGCAGACCGCCGGGTTGCCGGCATCCGACATCACGGTTGAGAACGCTGAAGGCGTTGACGCCACTGAGCTCAGTGATGCCCAGGCGGCTGTCACAGCGGGCTCCAAGGTGATCATCATGGATCCGCTCGACTCCGGTGTTGGGGCGGAAATCGAAAACTACGCCAAGAGCCACGGCGTGGATGTCGTCGACTACGATCGGCTGACCCTCGGCGGCAGCCGTGAGTACTACGTGAGCTTCAACAACGTCAAGGTCGGCCATCTCATCGGCGAGGGATTCGTCTCCTGTGTGGCGGCCTGGCACGTGAAGAAGCCTGAAGTGGTGGTGATGCACGGGGCGGTCACCGACAACAACGCCACTCTCTTCGCCCAGGGCTACGACTCGGTGCTCGCACCCTACTTCAAGTCCGGCAAGTACGTTGATGTTGCCAACACTGCCGGCACCTGGACCCCTTCGGACGCCCTGACCGAGTTCCAGGGGGCCTACACGGCCCATTCCGACATCAACTCGGCGGTGATCCCGAACGACGAGACCGGCGCTCCGATCATCAGCTACCTGCAGTCGTTGCACATCAAGCCCGACACGTTCCCGACCACTGGTCAGGACGCGACTTTGGTCGGTCTCCAGAACGTGCTCAGCGGGTACCAGTGCGGCACGGTCTACAAGCCCATCTACGAAGAGGCGCAGGCCGCCGTGGCGCTGGCTGTCTACCTGCGGGCGGGCAAGACCCCTCCGGCGTCTCTCGTCAACTCCACCACTGAGGACACCGTGAACAACGTGGCGGTACCGTCGGTTCTTCTGGCACCCGAGTGGGTGACCGCGAAGAACATGAACTCGACAGTCATCGCGGACGACTTCGTGCCGGCTTTTCAGCTCTGCGCTGGCTCGTTCGCCAGTACCTGCAAAAAGTCTGGAATCAAGCCCTGACTCTTTCTGACTGAACTTTCCTAGCGTGTCGACTCCCTCGACTGGCCCAAGCCGGGCACCCGGTAGGGGCGGGGACGATGAGTCCCCACCCCCGCCGGGCGACGGCGGGCCTTTGCTCGAGCTTCGGGGTATCTGCAAGAACTTCGGACCGGTGCAGGCACTAGTGGGGATCGACCTCGCTCTGCCACCGGGGCAAGTGACCGCCCTGGTGGGTGACAACGGAGCCGGCAAGACGGCGATGATCAAGACCATCTCCGGCATCTGGCCCCCCGACGGCGGGACGGTCCTCTGGGAGGGCCGAGCGGTCCACCTGCACAGCCCCAAGGAGGGCACCGGCCTCGGGATCACCACCGTCTACCAGGACCTGGCGCTCTGTGACAATCTGGACATTGTTCAGAACATGTTCCTGGGCCACGAGCCGTTGCACTTGGGAACTCTCGACGAAATCACAATGGAACTGACGGCGCGCAAGACGCTCGACTCACTCGCGGTCACCACGGTGCGCTCGATTCGCCAGCCGGTGGCCTCTCTCTCTGGCGGTCAGCGGCAGACAGTGGCCGTGGCCCGAGCGGTGATGGCACAGTCCAAACTGGTGATCCTGGACGAACCCACCGCTGCGCTGGGAGTGGCTCAGACAGCTATGGTCCTGGGGCTGGTCAAGCGGCTGGCCGAACAGGGGGTCACTGTCCTCATGGTCTCCCACAATCTCAACGACGTCTTCCAGGTCGCGGACCGTCTGGCCGTCCTCTACCTCGGCCACCTGGTGGCGAACGGGCCTGCCTCCGAGTTCGACCGTCAGCTGGCAGTGGAGTACATGACAACCGGCCGCGCTCAGCGGTCAGCTACCGCGGCTCAGGGCCCCGGATGACCACGACCAGTGCCGGGCCGCCAGGACAGGACCCGGACCAGGACGACACGCGGCCGAGCGGGGTGATGGTGGACGACGAGACGCTGACTGGGGCCGCCGCGCAGGAGGCAGCTTTAGCGATAGCCCCCGAACTGGTGGCCACCTCGGTTAGCGAATACATGCGCGCCTGGTGGATGCGGGTCCGGGGCGGGGATACCGGGGTNNGGCACGGTGTTCGTGCTCTTCGGCATGGCAGAAGTGTTTGTCCTCCTCCTCGGTGAGATCGACCTTTCCGTGGGGTACGTGGCCGGTGTCGGAGCGGTGATTGTGGCGCTGCTGGTGGGGCCCGTGGGCCTGCCCTGGTTCGTGGCAGTCTTGGCCGGACTGGCGACGACCACCGCCATCGGTCTCCTTCAAGGAACGCTGGTCACCAGGCTGCATTTGCCTTCCTTTGTGGTGACCCTTGCCGGACTACTCATCTGGGAGGGCGCGATGATCCAGATCGTCAACATCACCAGCCCCACCAGCGGTGGGGTGCTCTCCGTCTCTAACCCGGTGATCTTCAACCTCGTCAACGGCAACATGACCGCGATCGAGGGCTGGATCACCTTGCTCGTGGTGATGGTGATTTTCACGGCCCTGACCCTCCGCCGCGAGGCTCGACGCCGCAGCCGCGGGCTGACCGCGCCACCCGTCAGGCTGACCATCATCCGACTGGCGATGGCCACGGTGGCCGGGGTGCTCCTGGTGCTGATCTTCAACACCCCTCGGGGGACGGCGGCGGCTCCTTTCAGCGGGATGCCGCCGGTGATTCCGGCCGTTCTCGTGGTCCTGGTCGGAGCCACCGTCCTCCTCAGCTCGACCCGCTTCGGCCGCTACGTGTACGCGATCGGCGGCAACGCCGAGGCCGCCCGGCGGGCAGGCGTCAACCTGACCTGGATCCGGACTGCCGCCTTCGGCCTCTCGGGCTTGACCGCAGGGCTGGCCGGCATCGTCTACGAGTCTCGCCTGGGTTCCATTGCGACCGACCTTGATGGAGGCACTTACGTCCTGTACGCGGTGGCGGCGGCAGTCATCGGCGGCGCGAGCCTGTTCGGAGGCCGCGGCAAACCGGTTCACGCCCTGCTCGGCGGCGTCGTCATCGCCGCCATCTACAACGGGATGGGACTACTGAATATGTCCGCCGCGGTCCAGTACATGGTGACCGGCCTGGTGCTGCTCGCGGCGCTCACCGTGGACAGAGTGGCCCGCCGCGGACGGGCGTTCAGAAGCGCCGACGGCTAACCCCACCGCAGTCCAGCACGACGGCACTGCAGGAGCGGCCAGACCGGTCTCCGGGATGCGCTCCCTGACGGGGTCCACCCTCACGGCGAGACGCGAGGACCGTGGCCCGTACTGAGCGCGGAGCGACCCAGGAGGCAGTTCGTCGGCACAACCTCGCCACGCTGCTGGGCCACTTACACCGACACGGCCCGACGTCACGAGCGCAGCTAACCCGGTTGCTGGGGCTAAACCGGGCGACGATCGGCACCCTGGTCGACGAGCTGGCCAGCCGCAGGTTAGCGATCGAGGACGCCGAAACGGAGCGGGGTGCCCAGGGGCGCCCCTCCAAAGTGATCAGCGCTCGGTCGGATACCTTCATGGTGATCGCCGTGGAGATCGGAGTCGACGCCATCACCCTGGCCCTGGTGAGCCTGGGGGGACGGGTGATCGACCGGGACCGATGGCTGCTCTCCACCGACCAGGACCGCTCCTTTGAGCGAGTAGTCGACAGCATCACCGAGCTGGCCGGATCCCTGCTCCTCCGCTCCAAGGGCTCGTTCACAACCGTGGCGATGGGGGTGGCGGTCCCGGGGGCAGTGCGTCCCCGGGACGGGTTGGTCCACTTCGCGCCAAACCTGGGCTGGCGCAACGCTCCGCTCGCCGAGCGGCTGCGTGGCACGGTGGCTGGCGATGCCGTGGTCCTGGTCGGTAATGACGCCAATCTCGGGGCGATGGCCGAGCATTCCCGAGGGATCGCCAGCGGCGTCAACGACCTGGTCTATCTGCACGCCGAGGCCGGAGTCGGTGGGGGGATCATCACCGCCGGGCGGATGCTGGAGGGATCGACCGGTTATGGCGGCGAGGTCGGTCACATGCAGGTGAACCCGGACGGCTCATCCTGCCATTGCGGGGCTAGAGGTTGCTGGGAGACCGAGGTCGGGGAGGACGCACTCGTCCGGCGGGCCGGGCTCCAGCCGGGAGGTCGTTCACCGGCCGAACTGGTGGTGCGACGGGCCCAGGAGGGCGATCCCCAGTGCCTGGAGGCGGTCGAGGCCACCGCCCGGTGGATCAGCGTTGGTCTGATCGACCTGGTCAACAGCCTCGACCCGGAGATGCTGATCCTTGGCGGGATGTTCGAGGAGCTGTTGGACCTCGCTCGACCCACGATCTCCGATGCGCTGCACCGGGGCATCTACGACGCTGAGCACCAGCGGGTGGAATTGGTGAAGCCCCGATTCGGCCGGGATGCGGTCCTCATTGGAGCCGCGGAGCTGGCGCTCCAGGTGATCCTCAACGACCCGGCCTCGGTGCCGCTCTGCGACCGCCATCAGCGGGCCCCGATCGTGCCCCTCCCAGCGCGTCTCGACGGATTCGCGCTCAGTCACATTGAGTCCCTGCCCAATCTCAGGCGCAACTGAGCCGGAGGTCAGACGCGCGGCGGCCCCTTCCGGGAAAGTGAGCTCGCGGCGAGTAGCGCCAAAGAGAAGGAATCGAATACCGGAATTCGCGCCTCCCGAAGTCGGTTGAAGGCATCCTGGCAGGCGATCTCCGGCAGGGTCCAGGTCACCACAATCGGCTTGTCGCCATCGCGAGCCGCCCGGATGAGGTCGTCCGCTACCAAGAGCGACGAGTCACCCAGGATGGTCGAGACTGAAACCAGGATCGCGTCGACGTCTGGCGAAGCCGTAACGCATTCCATCGTCCGGCCCAGCAACGCGGGGTCTCTGAGGACGTTGGCAGTTGTATCTATCGGATTCCCCAGTGACGCGAAAGCTGGCAGCACGGAGCGGAGGGCAGCGGTGGTCGCCTTGCTCCAGGAAGGGAGCGTCATGCCGTGTCCGAGAGCCCCGTCAGCCAGGAGGCTGCAGGCCGCGCCGGAGGTGGCGACGATACCCAGCCGCCGCCCCTGAGCTGATGGCTGCCAGTCCAGCACCTCGCAGACCGCGACCAGCTCCGTCAGATCGGTGACCCGAACCGCCCCACTGTCGGCGATCACCTGGCCGTAGAGGTGGTCGCGCCCCGCCAAGGCGCCGGTGTGGGACCGAGCCGCCATCGAGCCTGCCTCCGTTATCCCGGAGCGCAGCACCACCAGTCCCTTGCCGGCAGCGGTCACTGCCCGAGCGGCCTGCGCAAAGTCGCGGCCGTCTTCCAACCCCTCGATGAAGAGTCCGACCGTTCGGGTGCGGTGGTCCTGTGCCAGAAACCGGAGGAAGTCGGGAATGGTGAGATCGGTCTGATTGCCCACACAGAAGAACCGCGCGGTGCCCAGGCGATGCGCCCAGGAGCGGACTAGCAGGCTGCCACCGATCGCGCCGCTCTGGGTGACGAAGGAGACCGAACCGGCCACCGAACTGGGGTAGTCGAGGGCGCGGCTGAAGGTGAGAGGCAGGTCACCGACCACTCCGATGGAGTTGACCCCACAGACGCGGATCCCCCGGCTCCGGGCGATCTGGCGGACCTCATCCTCCAGGTTCTCGCGCCCAACCTCCTTAAAGCCACTCGCGAACACAATCGCCGATCCGACGCCGTGGTCCGCGCACTCCCCGAGAATGCCGGCGACCGCCTCGGCTGAGGTCGCGATCACCGCCACGTCGACCCCGTTGGGCAACTCGGCCACCGTGGCCACCGTGGGAAGGTCGCCGATCTGCGAGGTCCGGGAGTTGACCAGGTGAACCAGGTCCGTGAAGCCCCGGGCTTTCAGATAGTGCAGTACTCGACCGCCAGCCTTCCCAATATCGGTGCTGGCTCCGATCAATGCCACCGAGCGAGGCGCCACCATCCGCCCAATCGCGAGTTCAACCTGGGCGCCTTCCTCCCGAGGGGAAATCGCCGACCGTTGAGCCCCGGGCGCCGTGGAGAATACCCGCAGATCGACGGCCACCGGCCCGTCCTTGGTCAGGATCACCGGGTTCAGATCCAACTCTTCGATCTCGCTGTGGTCCAGTAGCAGCCGGGAGGTAGCCATCACGAGCTCGGCGACCTGCGAATCGGCAGCTCCCAGGACCTCTTCTGTCATCTCTTCCGCCTCACCCGAGGAAAGGGGGGCCAACCGCAAACGGGTCTGCTGCAACACCGGTGCGAGAGTCCCTCCCAGCCCCAGAAGAACAGCGGGTCCGAAGACCGGGTCACGCCGACCCCCCAGGAACAGCTCTCTTCCGGGCCGAACCTGCTCCTGGACTAGGAGAGTCGACCCGAGGTCCAGCTCTAGGGCTCGGGAGCTGAGCTTGCTCCAGGCATCGGTCAGATCTTCTTCCGATTCCAGATTCAGCGCGACCAGGCCGACGCCGGACTTGTGACCGCTGGTGATCCCCTTCAGGCACACGCTGCTCCCGGAGCGGGATCTCCTGAATTCGAGCGCCACCGACAGGGTCTCGCAGGTGGCGAACGCGGGATGGGTAATCCCATAGGCGGCGAGGGTCTGCCACCCGACGGTCGGTCGGGACGACTCGGAGCGGTTGGTGTTCAGCTCCGCGGTGCGCTGCGCCAAGCTACAACTCCCAACTGTGGCGACGGGCAGTCCCAGCTCACCACTCCAACTCACGACTTGTTAGCCTCGACGGGCCGCGCCCTCGCCGAGCGACCGTCGACCCGGCGAGGCTCAGGGTAGCAATCGCTGCGGAGCGCCGGTCATCGGCCCCCGGCGGNNCGAGTCGGCGCCACCTCTGTCGTCAGCTCGTCGCTGGCAGTACCTCGTCCAGCTTGCCCGTTTTCACGTCGTACACGAATCCCCTGATCTTGTCTTTCTTGGAGATGAAGGGACTGGACTTTATCCGTTGGATCGATTGGCGGACATCCTCCGCTGCGTCTGGGAACGCCTCNNTCGGTGTGCGGGATGAACGGGCTTGCCTTGATCCGCGCGATCGACTGCCGTACGTCGGCGTCGAGGTCGCCGAACGCCTCCGCCGCCCAGGCAGGCTTGATGCCCGTCTCCGCCAGGATGCCGGCCTTGAAGTCGTCATCGGTGAAGGTGAGCATGCCGCAGTCGGTGTGGTGGATCAGGATGATCTCCTCTGTTCCCAGCAGCCGCTGCGAAATCAGCAGGGAGCGGATGGCATCGTCGGTGGCCACGCCTCCGGCATTGCGAATGACGTGGGCGTCACCCTCCTGCAGACCCAGGACTCTGCCGACGACCAAACGCGCGTCCATGCACGCCAGGACCGCGACCTTCTTGGCAGGCGGCATCGGCAGTCCTCCGCGGTCGAAGGACTTGGCGTAGCGGGCGTTGTTCTCCAGTAATTGGTCAGTGGTAGACACAAGCACTCCTCTCGACAAGAAATGGATGGTGGGGCGCGATTCCCGCGCACCCCGAATCTGGTAGCTCCGCTAGGGCCCGGTTCAGCCTCTACAGCGCATGGTGTGGAAGCGACCGTGGTCCAAGGCCAGCCGCTGAGTCAGTTCGCGACGCATCCCTGCCACACCGCCCAGTCTACGGAATCGGTTGTCGCGCACTACGTCGGCGGCGCCTGGTCATCGCCATATCCGCTGGCAGCCAGAACGGTGCGGATGGCGTCCGCCAGGGCGAGGGCGGAATCGGCGTTCAACTCCACGGCCACCCGGGCCCCCGGGCCCAGCGAGGGATTGAGAAAGTCCAGATTGAGGGTGTGCTCAGCGGAGGCGTGGACCGGGTGGTCGAAGTAGACGCTGGCGTCGGTCACCGAGAACCAACCCTGAGCTCCCTTGCCGCTCCCACTTAGGTTGACTGACTCAGTCTGGTAGGTGCACACCTCAGGCCGCTCCGGCGGAGAGATTGCGACCGTAGAACTCCCAGATCTCCTCCCAGCCTTGCTTGGCCGCTTCGTGCCGGAAGCTCGGGCGATCGGGCGAGAAGAAGGCGTGGCCAGCATCCGGGTAGGTGTGGAACTCGAAGTCGGCACCCTGATCCTTCAGAGTGTGCTCCAGCACGGCGACCTGCTCGGGAGACGGGTACTTGTCCTCGGCGCCGAACAGGCCCAGGACCGGGCAGACGAGCTGCGGGGCGAGGTGCAAGAGTGGGGTCACCTTGGAGGGCGAGCCCTCGGGCGGTTCGCCCACGATGAAGGCGCCGTAGCAGACGACTGCCGCATCGAGCGGGAGGCTGCAGGCGGAGAGGAACGACTGCCGGCCTCCCGAGCAGTAGCCGATGACCCCCACCTTCCCGTTGCTGGAGGAGAGGGAGCGGAGGTGGGTGGCGGCGCCTCCCACGTCACCGATCAGCCGCTCGTCCGGTACTCCGCCCTTGGCCCGCACGGCCGCCGCGGCGTCGTCTGGGCTGGCTCCAGGAGCATCCCGGGAATACAGGTTGGGACAGATAGCCAGATAGCCGTGAGCGGCAAAAGTCCTGGTGACCTCTTTGCTCCAGGCGTCGTAGCCGGGCATGTGGTGGATCACCAC
>PKXR01000062.1 GCA_003133485.1 Candidatus Dormiibacterota bacterium | reverse complement strand
CCAGGCGCAGCGCCACCGACTGGACCCGCCCAGCTGACAACCCCTTGCGGATCTTGCGCCAGAGCAGGGGGCTCAACTTGTACCCGAGGAGCCGATCGATCACCCGTCGGGCTTGCTGGGCGTCCACCAGCCGCTGGTCGATCGGACGAGGTTGGTCCAAGGCGGTCTCGACCGCCTGCTTGGTGATCTCGCGGAAGACGATCCGCTCCGGGTCGGTCAGGCCCAGTTGCCTGGCA
The DNA here is from genome assembly GCA_003133485.1 of Candidatus Dormiibacterota bacterium. The sequence continues at coordinate 3,505 of PKXR01000062.1, read as the reverse complement.
ATATGCCAGGCGATGGCCTCGCCCTCCCGATCAGGGTCAGCCGCCAGCAAGACGCGCTTGGATTTGCGAGCGGCCGCCTTGAGGTCCCGGAGCTGGCCCTCTTTGCCCTTGATCACGGTGTAGTCCGGCTCGAAGCCGTGCTCGATGTCGATCCCGAGCTTGGAGCGCGGCAGGTCCACCACATGACCCATCGACGCCCTGACGTCGTAGTCGCTGCCGAGGAACTTGCTGAGCGTACGGGCCTTGCTGGGCGACTCGACGATGATCAGGTTCGATGCGGGCATCAGCTGGGGCAATTCCTCGAATGGGCAGGTGGGGCGAGTCGGGATTCTAGCAACAGCTTCCCCGCCCGCCTCAACTTCCACACCTGGAACGCAGTTTGGAGGCTGGCTAAACTGAGCCGAGCCAGCCGACTGAACGGGGAGCGCCGCCACCATTGGCCACCGACTTTTCCGACAAGTACGAGTCCGTCGAGATCGTCGAGCGCCGCGACTACGGGCCCGACCTCTGGTCCATCCGGGTCGCTCACGATCTCCCGTTCGAATTCCGAGCGGGCCAATACGCCACCCTGGGGGTGGAGGTGAATGGCAAGCCGCTGGAGCGTCCCTACTCCATCGTGTCGTCGCCCGAGGAGAAGGAGCTGGAGTTCTTCGTCGAATTGATCCCTGACGGAGCCCTCACCCCTTACCTCTACCCCCTTCAGGTGGGCGACCGGATGCTGATGCGCAAGCGCCCCAAGGGCGTGTTCCTGAAGGGAGGCCTGGCCCCGGCTCGCACCCATCTCTTCATGGCCACCGTCACCGGAATCGCCCCCTTCGCCAGCATCCTGCGTCTGCTGCGCAGCCAGCAACAACGGGGCGAGGTCGTCCCTCCCAAGATCGTCATGGTGCAAGGCGCCAGCTTCTCCCACGAGTTCGGGTACGCCCAGGAGATGGCTCAGATCAGCGGTGAGTTTCCCGATTTCGAGTTCGTCCCAACCGTAAGCCGCCCTTGGGGCGACTCCGGCTGGGACGGTGAGATCGGCCGGGCCGAGGACGTGCTGCGCAAGCACGCGGACCGCTCCGGAATCCGGCCTGGGCAGGGGATCGTGTACCTCTGCGGTCATCCCGGGATGATCTCGACCGGCCGGGCCGTGATGCTTCGAGCAGGTTTGCGCGACGAGGACATCCTGGAGGAGCAGTACTGGCCCGAAGGCAAGGCCCCCACCTCAGCCTCCGAGTAGCGGGCCTCTCGGCTCAGCGCGCCGGCTGAAGGATGAGGGCTTCCAGCTTAGCCCGGAGGGTCGCCTTCGGCTGGTAGCCGATCACGGTCCCAATCGGCTGGCCTCCCCGGAAAACCATCAGGGTGGGAATGCTCATCACCCGATACTCGCCGGAGACGGTCGGGCAGGCGTCGGTGTCGACCTTGGTGACCTTGAGCCGCCCTGCGTATTCAGCGGCGAACTCCTCCACCATCGGGGCGATCATCTTGCAGGGCGGGCACCATTCGGCCCAGAAATCAACCAGGACCGGAATGTCAGCCTCCAGAACCTCTCGCTGGAAGCTGGCGTCGGTGACCGTGAGTGGCGAATCCATGGGGAACCTCCTTGCCGTCCGGACTGCGGACAACTCGCGTCCGACGCTCTGACCCGGTTCCCGCAATTATATCTCTTTTGTCAGGTATCCTTGACGAATGAGCTACCACCCAGCCACCGCCCCGGCCGCGGCCGCCTCCGCGGTTGTGATGAGGACCCTCGACGGGCTGCCCACCGCCGACCGGTTGCTCGCCTTGCGCTCGCTGGCCGTGCTGCTCGGTACCAGGAAGGCCGCGACTGTGGTCGCCGCCAGAGCTGAGGGCTTCAGCTGGGCCGAGATCGCCGACCGGCTCGGCCTGGCCAAGCCGACNNGATCGCCGACCGGCTCGGGATGTCGCGGCAGTCGGTCTGGGAGCGATATGGAACCGAGGAGGGCGAAGTGCCCGCGCCAGCCCGCGGGCGTCCGCCCCGGGCTCGAGTCGCTGAGGCCACTTTCTCCAGCTGCGCTGCCTACAAGGCGGTGACTAGCCGTCCCGACGCGGTCCCCGCCAAAGCCCGACCTCGCCCCGCTCCCTAGGGGCTGCGACCAGTCCCTGATCAGTTCTTGAACTTGGCTCCGATCGCCGGGGAAATCTGAATCGCCAGGCTGCGCATCGCCTTGGCCCACCGGTTGGAGGGGTGCTTCCAGGCCAGGGGCTCGCCCCCGCTCAGGGACCTCACCCCGTCGATCCCGCCGTGGGGTAACGCCAACACCGGCTGCCCCAGGACCCGCGTCGCCCGCCCGGCGTCGACCTGGTGATACGGGAGCACGCAGTTGAGAACTACCGAAATCCGCTCTCTGGGGATCTGCAATTGATCGCAGATGCGCAGCCAGCCCCGCAGACCCACCACGCCCGGGTTGTCCGGCGTACCGACCAGGATCATGTGATCAGCGGACTCCAGCAGATCAATCCCCCCGTTATCGAGCCTTNNCCCCCCTGGTCGACAACCACCAGATCAGCCACGCCGGTCAGCCGAAAGATGAGCGCGCCCACCGCCGCTGGGGACACCGAGTCGGAGAGCTCTGGTCGCCCCGGCGCGGGCAGCACCGAGACCCCGCTCGGATGGCGGGTCAGTCGGTCCAAAATGTCCTCGTCGGCCGGAAGGTCGGCCAGCTCCACCCAGGTCGGGGTCTGGGGCGGCAGGTTGAACGCCATTAGGGCGCTGCCGAAACGGGGGACGTTGTCGACCAGCGCCACCCGCAGGGTCTCCGCGGCGATCACGGCCAGGTTGGTGGCGAGGGCCGTGCGCCCAACCCCACCCCGAGGGCCGCACACGACCCAGAGCTCGCCCGGGCCCTTGCGAGAGTTCGGCGGTGCTTCCGGGGTCTCGACCAGAGCCGCCGCTTCCTTCTCCAGCAAAGTGCGCAGGGTCTCCGCGACTGTCTGGGTTGAGCTGCTACGAGGTAGGACCACGGTGGCTCCCGCCTCGGTGGCCGCAGCGACGATCGGCGCTGACGGGTCCGCCACCACCAGCACCACAGGGATCGCGGCGTGCGAAGAGCTGGCCCGAATCTGCTGGATCAGGGGGATGAGCTCAGGATCGTCACCGGTGACCTCGATCAGCGCGGCATCGGCCGACGTTTCACTCAGCGCCGCGGCGCCGGCCTTGGTGGTCTCGAATGCCAGCATGGCGAGCCCGCGCTTGTCCAGAGCCTTGGCGATCGTTTCGGACCGTGATGCCTGCCGCGACACCACGAGCACAACATTAGGTTGATCCGGCACGACGGGCAGTTTAGGCGTTGCGGGGAGCGGAAAACTCCGCCAACTCAGTCAGCCTTGGCCCGACCCCTCGAAAGCCGACGCTTGGGAGGCGCCTCCGCCTTCTCTGGCACCTCGACCTCAGCAACTGCCGGGGCCTCCTCGGGGGCCGACCCACCTTTGCCGACCGACTCCCGCCGCTCGCGGATCTTGGCCCGCTTGCCGACCTTGTCGCGCAGGTAGTAGAGCTTGG
>PKXR01000049.1 GCA_003133485.1 Candidatus Dormiibacterota bacterium | reverse complement strand
CGCGACCGAGCCGGTTCTGTGGCGACTCAGGTGCCGTGACTCCTATCACCGCAAGTCAGATTGGAGGTCAGCGACCCAGGCCTGCAGCACACCCTGCCGGAACACCATCGAGAGTTAGCTTGGGCGGCACTCCTCAAGCACCAGCCGGGCTGACCCCGCGGCGCCTGGCTGGCCCACCAGGACCCGGACAATCGGGCCGTCCAGTCCTTGAGAAAGGTCGCGGAATTGCTGACGCACTGTCCCCGGCGCACCCCACGCGCCCACGGCCGAGAGCAATCGCGGACTGGGAGTAGATCGGGAGCTGTCCTCGTGACCCAGCTCTTCGGCGAAGCCCATCCTGGCAAAGTGCCGGCGATAGGCTGCCGGCCCCACGGCGTACCCCAGCATCGCCTCTCCCAACACCCGGGCGGCTAGCGCGGGATCAGGGTCGACCGCCGTCCTGATGTACCCGGCGATCGGTGGGGTTGGTCGACCCACGCGCGAGGCGGCCCGAATCACCTCAGCCCGCGACCAAGTCACCTGGTCCGCGGAGCACCAGTTGAGCGAGACCCCGTCGGCAATCTCACCCGCCAACTCAAGCATCCTGGGGCCGAGCGCCGCGACATAGATGGGGAGCTCGGGTGGCAATAGCTGGCGAAGTGCCTCCAGGTACGGGCCCATCTCCCGAGAGGCGTGCCGCATCTGCCCGCTGCCGACTCCCAGCGAGAAATTGCCCGCACTCCCCTCCCACACCCGGGCCGCTAGTCGGGCATAGAACTCGGCGGGCTGGGCGGAGGCTGGCACCACCGCGACCCCCGTCGGGAGGCCGGAGGCTTGGTGCCAGTCCAGGCACCGATCAAACGCGGCGGCATCACCGCGGGATGGAGTCCAGGCCGAGCAGTAGCCGAGTTTGGCCGCGTATCTTACGCAGTCCAGTTCGTCTTCCCGGCTGAGTCCCTGCGCGGGGTCGATGCTGAAGCCAACTTCCACTGGGCTATTGTCGGTGGCCCGCTGAATTCCGTCCTTCGCTCTGGACCAGCTGGAGGGCTGGAGCAGATCGGCCAGGATCCAGGTGAAGTGCGGTGCTCCGCTAGAGAGTGGCGGCCTCGGTCAGCTGTCCGCCCCTCCTCGGAGGTGGACCACCAGCTGCTCCAGAGCCACCAAGTAACCGCCCGGGCCGAATCCGGCCACGACCCCGAGGCAGGCCCCAGCGACCAGGTCGACGTGGCGGAATTCCTCGCGCGCCGACGGGTTGGAGAGGTGGACCTCCACTGCCGGCAGCCCGACCGCCAGCAGGGCATCCCGGATCGCCACGCTGGTGTGGGAGTAGCCCCCGGGGTTGATGAGGATGCCGTCGAAAGAGTCGCGGGCACGCTGGACCGCATCGACCAATGCTCCCTCGGAGTTGGACTGCTCCGAGTGGACCTCCACGCCCAGCTCGGCGCCCCGGCTTGCGATCGCGGCTTCGATCTCCGCCAGCGTGGTGGTGCCGTAGATCTCCGGCTGGCGGGTCCCGAGCAGGTTCAAGTTGGGACCTTGCAGCACCAGCACCCTCACCTCGGTGCCTCCTGGGGACCCGCGGCGACGGATCGCTCCCGCCTCGCCCCACGATCGTCAACCAGCAATTCCCAGAGCGGTTCCAGGGCTTGATCCAGCTCGATTCCACTCACCAGCGCCGCGCCGTTGGCTGCCGGCACCACGAAGGCCGGCTCCCCGCCGCGCCGCTTCTTGTCAAGCAGCACAGCCGTCCTGACCCGAGACCGGTCGAGAGCTGGCAGTGGTTCCAGCAGACCAAGCCGGTCCAGGGCCTGTTGAAGCTGCGCCGGCACATCCCCCGCGGTGAGGCTGAGGCCGGCACCCAACCTCGCCGCGGCCACCAGGCCCACGGCCACCGCCCGGCCATGGGAGACGCGATAGCCGCTGGCAGCCTCCAGACCGTGGGCGTACGTATGGCCCAGGTTGAGGGACTGGCGCAGACCATGGTCTTCGGGGTCGGCTGCCACATAAGCCGCCTTGATCCGCGCCGCCTGCTCGATGAGCCAGCTGAGATGAGGGGGAAGCCCTTCCCCCGCTCCGGTTGTTTGCACGAGAACATCGAGGANNCGCGGTCGATCGCCACCTTGCCACCGATGGAGGCGTCGACCATGGCCAGGATGGTCGTCGGCACCGTGACCCAAGGCACCCCTCTTCCCCACGTGGCGGCGGCAAACCCGATGGCATCGAGCCCTGCCCCGCCGGCGACCGCGACGACCACATCGCCCCGGTCCACGGCGAGTGACTGAAAGCTGTCCCACAGTTCGGCAACAGCGGCGATCTGCTTCGCCGACTCGCCCTCGGGCACCGCCATGGCCACGACCTCCCTGCCGGCCTGCTGCAGCGCGGCTGCGACCAGGGCCCCGGCAGTGCCGGCGACCGCCCGGTCGGATACCACCACCACCCGGCCGGTCCGGGGCAGCTGGTAGTTGAGCAGCCCGTCGAGGCGGTCCCGGGAGCCCGCTCCCACCACTACGGGATAGTCACCCTGCGGCCCCGCGACGGCCACCGCGAGCGACGTGCTCATCTCCTCGGCACGATATCGGTCGGCGACGAGGGCGGCCACTTCCGGGATGCTCCGACTCCTGGATTCAACTTCGTAACCGGCGGTGGAATAGGCGAAGGCACGCTCCGCCAGGAGCTCCCGGATCCGCGCTCCGGGAGTTCTCGCCAACAGCGGTCTGGTGGGAGCGTCGACCAGACGAGCCTCGATCTCCTCCGGCGAGGCGGTCAGAACCACGGCCACGGAACCAGCGGCGAGGACCGCGAACTCCGGGTGGAGCACCGCACCGCCTCCCGTGGCGATCACGGTTCCAGACAGTCGAACTGCTTCCAGAAGCAGCTCCGATTCCAGCTCCCGGAACCTTGCCTCGCCCAAAGTGGAAAAGAGTTCGGCCACGGAACGGCCCGCACGTCGTTCGGCGACCTGGTCCAGGTCCACGAACGGCATTTCCAGAAGTTCCGCGACCAAGGCTCCGACCGAACTCTTGCCGGTTGCGCTGAAGCCAGAGAGCACCAGGTTGGCCCGGCCGCCTCCCAGCGCCGGCGCCGGCATCAGGATCTCTCTCACCTACCGGCTCCCGGGAACGGCTCTGCCTCCACCTGGCGGGCCGACGCCAGGGACGCGTCCAGCCGGTCGCCCCCGAACCGCTCGACCAGCGCCTGGGCCAGGACCCAACCGAGCATGGCTTCCCCCACTACCGCCGCTGCCGGGACCGCGCACACATCCGACCGGACATACGGCGGGTCGGTAGCGGCGCCGGTGCGCAGGTCGACCGAGGTGGCAGGCGCTCTGGTCGAGGAGAGCGGCTTCATCGCCGCCCGCAGGACGATCGGCTCCCCGTTGCTCATACCGCCCTCCAGTCCCCCCGCAAAATTGGAGCCGCGGACCAGCTTGCCGCGGGAGCTGAGGATTGCGTCCTGGCCCCGGCTCCCGTTGAGCGCCGCGAGCTCGAACCCCGGACCGATCTCGACCCCCTTGATCGCCGGAATCGAGAAGATCGCCTGCGCCAGACGGCCATCCAGTCTGAGGTCCCATTGGGTGTACGAGCCGAGACCCACGGGGACCCCCGCTGCGAACGCGACAAAGGTCCCGCCCAGGGTCTGGCGGTCATCCTTGGCCCGATCGATGGCCGCCATCATCTTCTCTGAGATAGCTGGATCGGGACACCGCACCGGGTCTGGTTCGGCCGCTGCGGAAAGGTCCGCCAATGACGTAGCAGTGGAAGAGCCGAGGTCGATCCGGAGCGTCACCGCCCCAATCCCCACCACAAAGCAGCCCAGGGAAATCCCGAACTCACGCAGGAGGGGCCGGACCAACGCGGCCGCGGCGACCCGAGCCGCGGTCTCTCTGGCGCTAGCTCGCTCGCGGACCAGTCGGAAGTCGGCATGGCCGTGTTTGGTGGCTCCCGCCAGGTCGGCGTGCCCGGGCCTGGGGGTGGTGAGGCGGACGGGGTCCGCTGGCTGATTTGCGAAGTCGCGGTTGACGATTCTCATCGCCACCGGGGAGCCGGTGGTGCGGGAGTGAGTCACCCCGCTGACAATCTCGGCGTGATCTCGCTCGATCTTGGTGGATCTGGCTCCGCGCCCGTGGCCGCCCCGGCGTCGGTCGAGCTGGAGATCGATCTCGTCGGAGTCGACCTCGACCCCCGCCGGCACCCCCTCCACGATCACCACCAGCTCCGGTCCATGCGACTCGCCGGCAGTGAGTAGGCGCAGGGTCACTGGATTCCCTCCAGGGCACGGTTAGCAGCCTCCCTCATCACCAGCAGGGGGGCCTTGAACCCCGTCCAAGCCTGAAATGCCAACGCTCCCTGCTCGACCAGCATCTCCAGTCCATCGACCAACAGGCACCCCTCGGCCTGGGCCCGACGCCGCAGCGGCGTCTGCCGCGGCCAGTAGACGAGGTCGAATACGATGAGGTCGGAGTTGAGTTCCACCGCGTCCGAGACCGGTGAGAGCTGCGGGAATCGGGGTCCGCCCAGTGTCGTGGCGTTCACCAAGAGCTCGGCACCCTCGAGGGCCGCCGCCATCGCCGCGTTCCCATCTCCCCTGAAGGTGATCATCCCGGAGCCAGTCTCCGCCAGCTCCGACGCCAGAGCAGTGCCGGCTACCAGGTTGCGGCCCAGCACCTGCACCTCGGCGCCCTCTTCGAGGAGTGCAGCCGCGACTGCCCGGGCGGCCCCTCCGGTCCCGACCACCACCACCTTCTTGAGCTGCCGCCCGGCGTCGAGCCGGAGTGCTGCCAGGAACCCGGCACCGTCGGTGGAATCCCCAAACGAGCCCGAGTGGCTGAAGGTGAGGGTGTTGACCGAGGCACAGATCCGAGCGGTCGAGCTGAGCTCGTCGGCCAGTCGCGCCGCCTCCTGCTTGTGGGGACTGGTCACGTTGACGCCGCGGAACCGCTGCGAGAGCTCGGGCCAGGCCGGCTCCAGTCCGCCCGCGGGGATTTTGACCAGCCGGTACTCCCAGTCGAGATCCAGGGCCGCAAAGGCCGCTCCCTGAATCGCAGGCGAAAGACTGTGGGCCACCGGATCGCCCACCAGGGCCACCTCCACCATCAGGAGAGCCCCTGCAGGAGCGCCCGGAAACCCGGGAAAGAGTCAGCGATGAACTCGCCACCCACGACCGCCACCGGTCCCCGGCTCACCAGTCCCGCCAGCGTGAATGTCATCGCCAGCCGGTGATCGGTGAGGGCGTCGCAACCGCCGCCTCGGAGCGCGACCGGACCGCTCACGACGAATCCGTCCTCCAACTCCTCGGCGTCCGCCCCCAAGGCGCGCAGGCCAGCGATGAGTCCGGTGATCCGGTCACTCTCCTTAACCCTGAGCTCGCCGGCACCGCGGACCTCACTGACGCCCTCCGCCATGGTCGCCAGCAGCCCCAGCAGCGGCAGTTCGTCGATCAGCGCGGGCACCTCCCAGGCATCGATCCGGAATGCTGCCAGCGGCGCGTAGCGCACTCGAATGTCGGCGACCGGCTCGGGCCCTGCGTCTTCTGCCTGGGGCTCGAACTCAACCCTCCCCCCCATCCGCCGCAGGACGTTGAAGAATCCGAGTCGGGAGAGATTGACCGAAACCCGCTGCAGCACCAGATCCGAGTCGGGGACCAGAGCCGCCGCCGTGGCCAAGACCGCTGCCGAGGAGGCATCTCCGGGAACCACCAGCCGCAGCGGGCTCAAAGTGCCCGGTTCCAATCGGACCAGCCGCCCAGCGGCCGACTCCCGGACGACGATCTGGGCCCCCATCGCCCCCAGCAACCGCTCGGTGTGATCGCGGGTGGGCAGGGGCTCGCAGACCGTCGTCCGGGAGCTGGCGCGCAGCCCGGC
>PKXR01000024.1 GCA_003133485.1 Candidatus Dormiibacterota bacterium | reverse complement strand
TGAATCCGGGCAAAGCTCATTCCGCAAGTACTGGCAAAAGAACGCGCGATCAGGGTCTTTGCCAGTCCCGGGAAGTCTTCGATCAGGACGTGGCCGTCGGCCAGGATCGCCAGCAGCACGAGTTCCAAGGTTTCCCGCTTGCCGACCACGGACCTCTCTATCTCGTCGAGGAGGCGATTTGCCGACCGATGCAGCTCCTCCAAGCCGCTCACCGACCCACTTCCTCCAGGGCGGCGAGAACGGCCTCTAGCTCGCGCTGTTGCGGCCCCCGGCCGAAGGGCGGTCCGCCCACGGTCCGGGTGTTCCGGAGGGCTGCACTCAGCTGCGGTCCCAGCACCTCTGCCGCCCGGACAGGGTCTCGAGTCAGCGAGATGCCAAGAAGGAGCAGCCGGTCGGCGGCGATCTCACGAAGCAGCGGCACCACCTGCAACTCGTAGTGGCTGCGGCTGACCCGGCTCACCTGGAGCGAGTCCTGCAGCGCCTCCAGCTGGGGCGGCAGAAGCGGGTTTGACCGCGGAGCTGGCGAAGGCTGCCATCCCTGGAAGGGCGCGGCGCGACGGAGCTCGAGGACCAAAACGAAAATCACGATTGCGCCGACCGAGAGCAGGTAGGCTCTTCCGACCTGGCTGGGGTCAACTCCGCCATGGGCGAGCACGATCCCCAACGCCAGGGTGCCCGCCAGCAGCAGGGCCAGAACCGGGCCATGGCGCTCGAGGAACCCCACTTTGGGTCCAACAGTCATTTCTCTCTCTCCTCACCAGCTGGGGCTGCGGCCAGGCGGCGCCCGCAGGAGCGCACCGAGGATACCTTCCGGGTCAGCCGGCCAGTTCCGCCCGGAGCTTACCCAGCGCCGCCACCGCCTCAGACCGCATGCCGGAACCGACCGGGCGGGTCGAAAACCGGGCAGTCTCGAAGAGGTCGGTGAGCCGCACCACGGCCGCGCGGCTGGCCTGCAACCGAGTCAGCGCCCGCTCCAGATACTCAAGCGGAGTCTCAAACGCCAGAGCGGGCAACCCGACCTCGGCCAGCTCCCCCTCCATCCGCTCATAAGCGGAGATGACCGCTTGGCGTGGGTCGGTGCCGGCCGCCAACTCCGCCAGGGTCTGGTCGATGGCTGAGGTGAGGCGCTGCGGGAGCTCAGACGGCTCTTCGGTCCTACCAGCTCGAGCGCGACGTGACCGGAATCGCCCCACCAGGATGGCCGCCAGCGCCACCGTTCCCACCACTACCGCCAATGCGGTCGCCTCAGTTGCGGTCACGGCTCCGACCGTGGTCGCCAGGTGAGTGCCTGACTTCGGAACTCGTATCAGGCTACTGGTCGAGGCGGCCCGTTCCGGGCGGCGGTGCCCGACCAACAGCAAGAAGGCCACAACCTGGGCCGCCAAGACTGCAACGGGGATCGCGACCAGCCGCAGTACCGCCGGGCGGCTCACTCGCGCCACCGGGGACCCGCGAGTGCCGACCTCCCGCAATCGACGCCAGGGAGCGTAGACCAGGGCGAGCACCAGGAGCAGCTCGAAGGCGGCCACGCAGACCACCAGAAACAGTTGGACGATGGAGCCGAGCAGGGCGGCGCCGGGCCCGTGGATTGACGCCCCGCTGGGACCGGTGGAATAGCGGGCCCGCACGGAGAGAGCCACCACTGCCAGGAGAGCCACCACTGCGAGCGCTAGGAGCCACCGGGCGACAAGCCGTCTCCCGGGATCGTGCGCCACCGAGTCGCTCCTAGACACTACCTCACCCGACGTGAATTCCACGCGCCTATTCAGTGCCATCTCAGGCTACCAGCGGCTCCCTCGCTAACTGGCCCCGCCCCAGCTGCCTTCTGGCTTCTCGCCGCACGAGCCTCTAGCCCGAGCTAACGGTCGCCGGCGCGCCCACCCGGGCCAACTCCGATTCTGGGCTGGGTCCCGGGTCGGCGCGGGCCAGATTGACTGCGATAGCGATCAGCAGGAGGTTGCGCAGGGCGACGATGGCCATCGCCAGCGGATTGAGCGCCACCACTGCGGAGAAGAGGTCAGGGAATTCGAGTTGCGTCAGAAGGGCCATCAGGAACCCACTGCCGAGCAGCACATTGGCGCGCGTTCTACCGCATTCGGTGCTGGCGGTGAGAACCAGCACCGGTAGGAGCGCCAGCAGATATTGGGGGGATAGCACAGGAGTGCTGGCGACCGCGACGGCGATCGCGAAAGCGACGGCGGTGACCGGACGGCGCCTTTCCCTAGCGAAGTGAAACGCCCCCCACACCAGGGCTGCCAGACCAGCCAGCGCCACCGCCACGGCCGCCGGGGAGACCACGGGACCGGATAGCTGCACCGAGCCGATCTGGCCGGTGTAGCTGGTGAGCCGGAAGAACGGGTGGAGAAGATAGCTGATCGTGGCAGGAAGGCTCTCGATCTCAACGCCACGATGGACACTCGCGAAGGCTGCGTCGATCACCCGGCCCCGGGACCAGACCACGAACGTCAGCAGCACGGCGGCCGCCGGGACCAGCCCCAGCCCGACCGTCGCGGCCCTTCTGCCCAACCCCTCGGTCCACCCCTTCCCGAGCGGCGGCCAGAGCGCCCAGACCACGACTGGGATAGCGGCCACCGCCACCGTCTCCTTCACCAGGGCGGCGACCGTCACCAAAGCCACCGCCAGGGCAGTCCGATGACTGCGAAGTGCGAGCGCGGCGCCCGCGATCAGCAAACCCTGCAACCCGTCAACCCTGGTCACCAGCACGGGCCCCACCGCGAACATCATTGCCGCTGCCACGAGGGCCACTGGGAAGACCACCCCCGCGCGCCGACAGAAGCCGGCCAGCAGCCACAATCCGCTCGCCAGCAGCACCAGCATCTCGATCGCAAAACCGAACGAGTACTTGGAACCAGCCAGCAGAGGGGGAATCATCAGCAGGAGGCTGAGGGGCGGATAGACAAAGACCACATGGCTGTACGGGGCGGTAAGGAAATGCGCTCCGTATGGCAGATGCCCCTGGACCAGGCCCTGGGCTCCGTGCTCGAAGATGATCGTGTCCGGAATGGCGTCGCCGACCAGATCGTAGATCGTAAAGACGTGCAGTTCGGTGAGGAGGACTGGAACCATCGCGACCGCCGCCAGGGGCAGAATTAACAGCCGACTGGCCCGCGCCGCCACGGACTTTTCGTTCATCACTCTTTGATCGGATTCTGGGACAGCCACCACGCCCGATGAGCAGATGGCGGCGTGGGCGAAGCAGGGTTCGAACCTGCGACATCCTCGGTGTAAGCGAGGCGCTCTACCACTGAGCTATTCGCCCCCGGCAGCCCGGACGCGGCCGCAACGAGCCATAAAATATCGTCCCGATGTGGCGCGGCCACCGAGCTCGTCACCCAGGTGCTCCCGTCGCACAGACGGTTCGTGCGGTGCCGTTCAGGCCGCCGGGACCCACGAGCGAAGCGCGGTCGTGACGGAGACGGCATCGGGCATGGCCGCGATTTCCTCTGCACATTTGCGGCTCGCCGCGGTGGACGCCTCTGCGTGCAGGACGCGCCGCACAGCGGTTGCAAGGCTGGCTGGAGTGAGCATTTCGGCTCGAAGCGTGATCGCGGTGCCGGCGCTCTCGCACATGGGGGCGAGCTCGTAGTTGTCGGCGCCCTGAGAAAGGATCACCTGCGGTAGACCGTGGGCCAGCGCGCCGAAGGTCGTGCCCGCTCCGCCGTGGTGCACGATCGCACCGCACGACGGTCATCACCACGTCGACTTGTTCATCGGCAAACGCTTCAAGCGCGGTCTGAAAGAGACCGAGGTTGCTGTTGAAGAATGTCCCGAAGGTCACATAGACGATCGGCCGTGGGGTTACCTCTCGTGGTCGGACGGGTAGTGGCACCGGGCTAGGTGCCATGTCTCGCCGGTCGGCACTTCCGCCGTCTCAAGCATCGGTGGGCAGATCTGAATGGTGCGACTCGTAGTCGAGACGCGGCCTGCGCACGTGCACCGCCGGTGAGTGCTCGCGAAGGCCTCACGACGTTGGCGGACGCTCGTCAGGTTGCGTGCTGCGATGGTCGCACTCGCACGGGGTGCGCCCTCGCCACCACCGCCTCCGAGGTCGGCTACGACTCAACGCATGCTTTCGTCCACGCCTTCCGCCGCGAGACCGGTGCCCCTCGTGCTACATACTTCCGCCGCGGCGGCAACCCCCCGGGCGTAAGGAGCTGGCATGAGCGCCGGCCGATGTTGGCGCCGTGCATTCTGCGTGCTGAACATGACCATTTTCGGGCAT
>PKXR01000192.1 GCA_003133485.1 Candidatus Dormiibacterota bacterium | reverse complement strand
GACCAGTTACAGCGGCTACACGACTATATCCTTGCACCCGTCGTTGCTGTCCTTGCTGCCGCGCGCGGTAGCCGGGCTGTGGCTGGCGGTGGGCGCGTACAGCGCGCGGAAGTGGCCTGCGGAGAGACTCCTACCGTTGGTGTGGCTGCCGACGCTGCTGCTTGCATACGGCCTCCCGAATCGGGACTACTTGCACTTCTTGCTGCCAGCGGTACCGGCCGCGGCGCTTCTGCTGGCCCGGGTCGGAGTGCCTAACTGGCAAACCTGGCGGTCCTGGTCGGGACTCGAGGGGGCGCCGCTTTTGGGCTCGTTGGTGATCGCAACCTTCCTGTGGGTCGCGCTCGTCGATGCCGGGATTCCCGCGGGAGGTCTCTTTACCGTGAAGTTGACAGGCGAGTACTATCCAGCCTTCGTAGGCGAGCTGACTGGCGCGATCACCGCGAGCGAGTACGTATCCGTCTACGACCAGCGCGCCATCGCCGAGCATGACGCGGTGGTCTGGATCCGGAAAAACCACCTGACCGGATCCACCGCGGTGGTCTGGTCTGCGGACTCGTGGGCCTATTTGCTGGCCGGGCTTAGACCGATCTTGCCCGAGCCGACCATCTACGAGAACAGTGCCATCCTGGGCACCCAGACCTTGCTCCGGCGAGTGGAGGTCGATCGGCCTGTGGTAGTGATCCTGACCAGTGACGCGTACACGGAGTACGGACCGATTCTGCCGGTGCTGCAAAAGGGCTACACCGAAGTGGAGGCATCGGCGAACGGAGAGCTCTGGATTCGCTCCGACGTGGCTACGAAGGTGCTGACAGCTGCGGAGGACAGAGCCGATCGTCACCGGTCGAGCGGCTAAGACCGTTCGCCAGACCGCTCAGTTCAAGCAGGGCCCCACTGTGGGGTGGTGTTGTGATGCTGAGCGCCTTGCGGCCCGGTGCCCGACCTGAGGCAGGCAGAGCCATCGCGGCGGCTCTAATCTGAGCGTTGGCACCAATTCAGGAGGTCGGTAAAAGATGCCGGACGAGTCTCAGGTAATCGATGTGGTCGTCGAGATCCCCAAAGGCAGCCGCAACAAGTATGAGATGAACCACGAAACTCACCGCGTTCGCCTGGACCGGGTGCTGCACTCCTCAGTCCACTATCCGACCGACTACGGCTTCGTACCGGAAACCCTGGCGGAGGACGGCGACCCCCTGGACGCCTTGGTGATCGTGGAGGAGGGGACCTTTCCGGGCTGCTGGGTCCCGGCCCGCCCGATCGGATTGCTATTCATGTCCGACGAGCACGGCACCGACAAGAAGTTGCTCTGCGTAGCCGCCGGGGACCCCCGGTTCGACACCATCAAGGAGCTGGCGGATTTGGCTCCACATTGGCTTCGGGAGATTGAGATTTTCTTCGAGACCTACAAGCAGCTGGAGGACCAAAAGGAGGTCTCGGTGGGTGGCTGGGAGGGTCGGGCTGCGGCGATGGCGGCCATCGAACAGTGCCGCCTGCGCGCCGTCCAGCCCCGGGGTGCCTGAGCTGAGGGGAAGTGAGCGGGGTCCGTATCATGGGAGGAGAGTGGGTTTCAGTGCGGTGAGCCGCGCCCACTTCTGGGAGGTTCGATGAGGGACAAGGTCTCGGTCATCGGTGCTGGCAACGTGGGAGCCACCCTGGCCCAGCGCCTGGCGGAGCTCGACCTCGTCAACGTCGCCCTAGTGGACGTGGTTGAGGGGCTAGCCGAAGGGAAGGCGCTTGATCTCCAGGAGGCGGGTCCGGTCGTGGGCTACGACAGCCAGGTGGTCGGCAGTACCGATTACGCAATTACCGCGGATTCCCGCGTCGTGGTGATCACCTCCGGGCTGGCGCGCAAGCCGGGGATGAGCCGGGATGACCTGGTCAGCGCCAACGCACAGATCGTGGGCGCGGTGACGGCCGCAGTGATGGAGCACTCACCTGAAGCGATCCTGATCATCGTCACCAATCCGCTGGACGTGATGACCGAATTGGCCCTGCGGGTAAGTGGACTGCCGCGGACCCGGGTGATCGGGATGGCGGGGGTTCTTGACACGGCGCGTTTCAGGGCGTTTCTGGCGGCGGAGCTGCGAGTGTCGGTGCGCAGTGTCGAGGCCTACGTGCTCGGGGGCCACGGGGACTCCATGGTGCCCCTCAGAGGGGTGACCACGGTGGCCGGGGTGCCAGTAGGCAAGCTGATCCCCACGGAGCGCCTGGAGGAGATCGTGCAACGTACCCGCGACGGTGGAGCCGAGATCGTCCGCCACCTCAAGACCGGCAGCGCGTTCTATGCGCCATCGGCGTCGGCGGCCCAGATGGTCGGGGCGATCCTGCTGGACCGTGGTCAGATCCTCCCCTGCGCCATCCGCCTGGAGGGTGAGTACGGCCTCGAGGGCGTGGTGGTCGGAGTCCCGGTTAAGCTCGGAAGGGATGGGGTTGGGGAGGTGATCGAGGTGGATCTGACCCCCGACGAGCGGGCGGAATTGGACCGCTCCGCAGAAGTCGTGCGCGAGACGATTGCGGTCTTGGGCTGATGGCGGCCAGCCTGCGCCTGGGCCGGGCGGGCAGAGCTCAACTCAAGCAGATGTGGTGGCTGTACCCGGCCAACGTGGTGTCCTGGCTCAGCTTCTTCGGTCTCTACAGCTTGTGGACCATCGTTTTCTTCCACAGCGACCAGTTTCACCAGTACCTGTCCCCGTTCTACTCGCCGCAGGTCGCACTCGGGCGCACGCCGGTTTCTCCCGCACTCTTCATCTTCTACATTCCGCTCGGATTCAGGGCCACCTGCTACTACTACCGAAAGGCCTATTACCGATCCTTCTTTGCCGACCCACCGGCCTGTGCCAAGGGTGAACCCACGCAGCTGGCGGCCATCACTCCCACCGGACGAGGGACCGCCTACCGTGGCGAGGCCAAGCTGCCCTTCATCCTCAACAACCTTCACCGCTTTTTCATGTACCTGGCCGTGGGCTTCGTGGTGGTCCTCTGGATCGACGTGATCCGGGCCTTCTCCTACCATGGCCAACTGGGCTTCGGGTTGGGAACGGCGCTGATGCTGGTGAACATCGTCTTCCTGACCGGCTACACCTTCGGCTGCCACTCCCTGCGGCATCTGGTGGGCGGAAGCGTGGACTGCTTCTCGTGCGTGTTGGCCGGAGCCCAGCGCCGCCAGCTCTGGAAGGGCACGAGCTGGCTCAATGCCCGGCACTCCACCTTTGCCTGGCTCAGCCTCTTCAGTCTGATCATCACCGACGCGTACATCAGGGTGCTCCAGTACGGACTTATCCATGACCCGCACCTGGGCTTCTGAGTTGTCATTCGCTTGACCCTGGAAGTCAACTACGACGTCCTGGTGCTCGGTGCGGGGGGGGCGGGCATGCGCGCCGCCATCGCCGCTGCGGAGCAGGGCTGCCAGGTGGGCGTGGTCTGCAAGTCCCTCCTGGGCAAGGCTCACACGGTCATGGCCGAGGGGGGCATCGCTGCAGCTCTCGGGAATCTCGACGAGGCCGACTCCTGGGAAGTGCACTTCGGAGACACCCTTCGGGGCGGTGCCCTGGTCAACAACTGGCGGATGGTCGAGCTCTACGCCCACGAGGTGATCGACCGGGTCATCGAGCTAGAGGAATGGGGTGGGGTGTTCGACCGCACCAAGTCGGGGGGGATCAGCCAGCGGGCGTTCGGAGCTCATTCCTGGAGGCGCCTCGCCCACATCGGAGACCGCACAGGGCTGGAGCTGATCCGCACCTGTCAGGACCGCCTGGTGCATACCCCGGGCATCACGGTGCACATGGAAACGACGCTCACCCGGCTGCTCAAGGATGGCGACCGCATCGCCGGCGGCTTTGGGTACGATCGGGCGACGGGGGAGTTCGTCACGTTCCGGGCTAAGGCGGTGGTGCTGGCCACCGGCGGGTGGGGCCGGATGTTCCTGATCACCTCCAACTCCTGGGAGGGCACCGGAGATGGAGCCGCCATGGCTTACCAAGCGGGCGCCGAGCTGAAGGACATGGAGTTCGTCCAGTTCCACCCGACTGGGATGGTCTGGCCGCCGGGGGCTCGAGGGATTCTGGTCACCGAGGGCGTGCGCGGCG
>PKXR01000125.1 GCA_003133485.1 Candidatus Dormiibacterota bacterium | reverse complement strand
CGCACGGCGAGCGGAGGACTGCGCACCAGGCGTCGCGCGAGCGGCACGGCATTAGCCGAGAGGCCGTGTTTATCCAACACACCCCTGACGGCGATGTCGAGGTCATCTACTTGGAGGCCGATGATTTGCAGGCGGCCTTTGCGGGGATCGCATCCTCGCAGGAGCCTTTTGACCGCTGGTTCCGCGAACATGTGCTCGACGTCAACGGGATGGATCTCGAGCAAGGTTTTCCGCCGCCTCAGCAACTGCTGGATTACNNGGAGCGGAACAGCGTCCTGATACCCGGACGGCCGCAGTTGGAGTGGCAGCCGAGACGCCCAAGCAGATTGGCGAGCGGTTCAAGGTCCGCGAGTTCACCGTGGGCCGCGATGCGTGGGCAGTTCGAGTAACGATTGGACCGCGGAGGACGCCTGGTCAGGACACCACAACCGTGACGTCAAGCGCCACAGGTGCCCCGGGGAGGTCGGCCGCGGGGGGCTAACCGATCCAGGCGAGTTGGAAGTCCGCTCCGAGCTCAGTCGGGTTAGGCGATGACCTGCTTCACCACCCGGAAGCGGAGGTTGGTCACGGACCCGCTCTGCGTAACGCTGACTTTCTCCAGGTGGATCTGCCCTCTGGCGGGCGCTGCAAACAGGCGAGTCCCGTCGCCCAAGAGCACCGGAACGAGGTGGATCAGGATCTCGGCGACCAATCATTCGTCAAGACACTGCCGGACCACGCTCGCGCCCACCACGAGGAGGTTCTTGCCGCCGGTGGCTGCGGCCGCGGTGGCGACGGCCTCCCGGATGTCGCCGGAAAGAAACCTGATCTCCTGGTTCTCTTCGCCCTCGGGCGGAGCGTGCGTCAGAATGAACTCGGGAAAACTGAATCGCCCGCCAGCGACTCCGCTTATCTCGGGTCTTTTCGCTTTCCGGCCCACTTCGAAGGTCCTTCTGCCTCCCAGCACCGCGCCGGTGCTGTGGAACACCTCCTCCGCCTCTTCGTTGGGCGGGTTCGGCGCACCGGCATGTTCGAACACCTAGTCCATCGCATCATCGGGACCGGCGATAAAACCGTCCAAAGACATCGTCACGTGCACCAACACAATTCCCATGCGCGCCTCGCTGAGCTCGAGCTTTAGGGCCTCGCCCGGCGTCCGACCGGGTTCTCGCTCACCGATTTAGGATCGTTGGCTGAAGGTAGCTCGAAAGCGTCGGATAGGGGGATCCTCGAGATCCAGGTAGTCCTCGAATAGATCCTCTTGCATCCCGTGTAGGTAGAGCGGGTCGAATTCGGAGCGGCGCAATGGCCAGGGCATGACACCCTCGTCCTCGTTGTCTTCCCGCCCCCGGGCGATCACCAGCAACGTTCCCTGGGTAAGGTTCGGCAGCATCTTCATCGCGGCCCGTCGCTCACCGCTGGCCGGTGGTAATGCCTGGATGGTGTAGGCCTCGACCACCAGATCAAACGGGCTGTCTAACCACTCGGTCGGCGGGTCGAGCAGGTTCGCCACCACGTAGCGCACCAGGCTAGTGGGGAATCGGACCCGGCAATGCTCGACCGCGGCCTGGGAAATGTCGAAACCGGTGACCTGACAGCCGCGATCGGCGAGCCATTCGGCATCATCCCCGTACCCACACCCCACTACCAGCGTCCGCCGCATCAAGTTGGGATCGAGTAACTTCCAACTCTTGAGGAGTGGGTTGACCTCAAGATTAGCCCAGGGCACGGCGACCTCGCCATCTCGGGCAGCGGCGTACAACTGCTCAAACCACCGGAGCGGCTGACCCTCCGAGACGGCGCGTTTGGCAAGGCGTCGGGCGATTCGCCGGTCAGTCATCATCACCTCCTCTAGCTGCCAGTCTGGGAAGCGGACACCCGGCCACCCCAACTCGAGCTCGCCTGGGCACTACCGTCCGACTGGGACGCCACGGGCGCCTCCGGGACATGCCGCTGCAGCCGGATGATCACCGACTTTGAGGTGGGAGTGTTGCTTCCCTCAGCAACGCTCTCCAGCGGGATGAGCACGTTGGCCTCCGGGAAGTACGCGGCGGCGCACTGACGGGAGGTTGGGTAGGCGACCAGCCGGTAGTCGCGCAAGCAGCGCTCGACATCGTCAGTCCACTCGCTGAAGACATCGACATGGTCACCATCAGCCAGGCCAAGCTCAGCTAGATCCTCCGGATTAACCAGCACCACTCGGCGGCTGTCGTGGATCCCCCGGTAGCGGTCCTCGTTGGAGTAGATCGTGGTGTTGAACTGATCGTGGGAACGCATTGTCTGCAGCAGGAGCCGCCCCGGGGGAATCTGGATGATCTGGAGCTCGTTGACACTGAAGCGTGCCTTCTGGGTCGCGGTCGCGAACCGTCGCTCGTCGCGAGGCGGATGCGGCAGCATGAACCCCGCCGGGTTGGCGATTTTGGCGTTGTAGTCCTCGCAGCCCGGGACGACGTGCGAGATGTGATCCCGGATGACTCCGTAGTCATGGGCCATCGCTTCCCAGGCGATCGGAACCCGCTTTCCGAGCGTCCGAAGAGCGAGTCCACAGATGATCGACACCTCGCTGCGCAGGTCCTTCGAAGCCGGCGGCAGCACCCCCCGGGTGGCGTGAACGGCGCCCATCGAGTCCTCGACCGTCACCTGCTGCAGACCGGACTTCTGGAGGTCGCGTTCGGTGCGGCCCAGAGTGGGCAGGATCAGGGCGACATCGCCGGTCACAACATGCGCCCGGTTGAGCTTGGTGGCGACGCTGACCGTCAGGTCGAGCTGCCTCATAGCCCGTTCGGCCACGTTGGTGTCGGAGATGGCCCGCACCAAGTTGCCTCCGAGGGAGATCAGGACTCGGGCCTTGCCGTCGCGCATCGCCGCCACGCTGCTGACCGAGTCCCAGCCGCGGGCCCGGGCCGGTTCGAAGTGGAACTCCTCAGCCAGCTTGTCCAGGAAGGCGGGCGCCACATTTTCGAAGATCCCCATCGTCCGGTCGCCCTGGACGTTGCTATGCCCCCGGACTGGCAGTAGCCCCGCCCCCGGCCGGCCGATGTTGCCCCGGAGCAACTGGACGTTGGTCACCTCTCGGATCGTGGGAACCGCCCGCTTGTGCTGGGTCAGACCCATCGCCCAGGCGATGATCACCGACTTGGCGGCCATGATCCGATCGGCGAGCGTGCCGATCTGCTCCCGGGTGAGCCCGCTCCCCTCTTCGATCGCCTCCCAGGATGCCTGGCGAGTGGCCTCCGCGTAGGCCTCGAAGCCGTCGGTGTACGTGGTGATGAAGTCGTGGTCCAGGACGGTTCCCGGGTTCCGCTCCTCGGCCTCCAGCAGCAGCTTACCCACGCCCTGGAAGAGGGCCTGGTCACCGGCCAGCCTGATCGGCAGGTAGTCGTCGGCCAGCGGTGTGCCGTCGGTCAGAAGCCCCCTCGGCGTTTGTGGGTTCTTGAAGCGCAGGAGCCCCGCCTCTGGCATGGGGTTCACCGCCACGATGACTCCGCCGTTGTGCTTGGTCTTCTCCAGGCTGGTCAGCATCCGGGGGTGGTTGGTGCCGGGGTTTTGACCGCAGATGATGATCAGGTCCGTCTGCTCGACATCCTCGAGGGTGACGGTCCCCTTCCCAATCCCGATCACTTCCTTGAGCGCGGTTCCGCTGGACTCGTGGCACATGTTGGAGCAGTCCGGCAAATTGTTAGTGCCGTAGGCCCTGACGAACAAACCGTAGAGAAAGGCGGCCTCGTTGCTGGTGCGCCCTGAGGTGTAGAAGATGGCCTGGTCGGGCGAGTCCAGGGCGTTGAGCTGGTCCGCCACCACCCCCACCGCACTGTTCCAGGAGATCGGCTCGTAGTAGTCGCTGCCAGCCCGCTTGACCATCGGCTCGGTCAGGCGGCCCTGCTCCTCCAGCCACCAATCCGAGCGCTCGCGCAACTCGCTAATCGGGTGCTCTCGAAAGAAGTCCCGACCCACCCGCCGGAGGGTGGCTTCGGCGGCCACATGCTTGGCTCCGTTCTCGCAGAACTCGACTGTCTTGCGATGATTGGGGTCGGGCCAGGCGCACCCGGGACAGTCGATCCCCTTCTTCTGGTTGAGTTTGAGCAGGGTTTTAGCGGTGACCCGCACGCCCATCTCGTCCCAGGAGCGCCTGAAGGTGACCCCGACTGCCGGCCAACCCGCAGCGTAGTCCTCGGGCGGGGTGACCCGAGGCTCTTCAACCGGATCCGCGCGGGGGGCCTTGGTGGTCATGCATGCTCCAACTGCAATCGGAACGCCTCTCTCAGTTTGGCAGCTGTGGCCTCCAAATGCTCGGGGACGACTTTGACATCGGCAAGAATCGGCATGAAGTTGGTGTCGCCGTTCCAGCGGGGAACTAGATGGAAGTGGAGGTGGGCCTCGATCCCGGCCCCCGCCGCCCGGCCCTGGTTCCAGCCCCCGTTCAGCCCTTCGCAGTGGAGCTCCTGCTCCAGGATCCGGGTCGCGAGTTTCAGTTCCTCCATGACCGCCAGCAGCTCGCCCTCTTTGAGATTGACCAGGTCTCCGCCGTGGCGCTGAGGAGCCACCATCAGGTGGCCCGGATTGTAGGGGAAGCGATTGAGCAGGCAGACCGCCAGCTTAGATCGATGGATCAGCAGATCTTGGCGATCACCCCCGGGCTTTGCGGCGTCGCAGAAAATGCAGGTCTCCTCGCCCTCGGACGGCGGCTCCCGCTCGATGTAAGCCATCCGCCAGGGCGCCCAGAGAATCTCCATGCCGCCTCCCCTAGATCACGCTCAGTTTGACGCTGTGAATTACCTCCAAGTAGACTAGCCGGGTAATGGGTCGAGAGTGCTCGCGCACCTGGGCCCCGTCCAATTGCCTCCGGGCTTTTTCGAGGTCTTCTTCTTCGTGGGATCGGTGATCAAGAAGCGGCGCAAGAAAATGCGCAAGCACAAGCACAAGAAGATGCTGAAAAAGACCAGATGGGCACGGCGCGCCGCCTGACCCTTCTAGGCTGCTTGCTGAGTTCGACTCAGACTAGCCACCGATATACTGGGTCGCCCTCGGGGCGATAGCTCAGCTGGGAGAGCGCTGCCCTCGCACGGCAGAGGTCAGGGGTTCGAATCCCCTTCGCTCCACCAGGCGACCCTATTCGCTACCCTCCGTTGGGGCGCCGGAAAAGCCGGTGTCAGAGCGCCGGAGAGATCATTCGTTTCGCGAACTTAACCGCGTCAGAGAGCACACCGCCACCCCGGATCGAGCATTTGCCTGGAGACGAGCCCGCTGAACTTCGATCAATTCCGGTAGCTGCCATCAAATGGCTCAGACCGATGAGCTGGCTCTCCAGTCACTCCGGCGCGCACGCGATCGGATCGACCGCGACTACCAGCACAAGCTGCGCGTCTCGGTGCTGGCCACAGAAGCTGGCTTCACAACCGCCCAGTTCATCCGCGCCTTTCACCGCACTTATGGCGAAACTCCCGGGCGATACCGGCTCCGGCGCCGGATGGAACGCGCCTCCGATCTACTTCGAAGCGCCAACCTGACGGTTACCGAAATCTGTCCGCTGGTGGGATTCCTCAGCCTGGGCAGCTTCAGTGCCCAGTTCTCCCGAATA
Source organism: Candidatus Dormiibacterota bacterium (assembly GCA_003133485.1). Next base: position 1,616 of record PKXR01000125.1, on the reverse strand, counting down.
GTTGGGATGTCCCCCACGGGGTACCGTCTCGAAGCTTCACGCCGGGGCGGGCCGGCGCCGATCCCGGGCTGCTTTGTCCTGATGTGGCAGAGCGGACTGCCCCTGAGTGCTGCGCGCGAACCTGACCAGATCCCGGACTGATCGACGCAATTTCGAAGAAGCGACCGCAGGTCCACTGCGGCTATGTTGATCCTCCAACCACCGCCTAGTTCTAGGGGGAGCAGCGATGATCACGGGCATCTCGATCGTTTCGGTGTGGGTTCTCGACCAGGATGCAGCCAAGGAGTTCTACTGCACCCAGCTGGGCTGCCAAGTGACCAACGATATCCAGCTGGAGAACGACATGCGGTGGCTCACCGTCCGGCCCCCAGGGAGTTCGGGACAGGAGCTTTTGCTAATGGACCCCTCCCACTCGATGCTCGATCAGGAGACGGCCCAGCAGGTTCGAGCGCTGGTCGCCAAGGGCGCCCTCAGTCCTGGCGTCATGGCCACCACCGACTGCCGGGGCGACCACGCCCAACTGATTTCTCGCGGCGTCCAGTTCAACCAGCCTCCTGCCGATCGGCCTTACGGGGTCGAGGCGGTGCTCCGCGACAACTCAGGTAACTGGTACAGCTTCACCGAGCGCCCCGGCTGAGATCTCACCGCCCTCGACCCACTCCCGCGTCGCCAACTTGGGCTCGGAGCGGTACTAACCTCTCAGACGATGCCCCAGATCTCGCGGCCCGTCGAAACCGAGCGGCTGACTGTCCGCGCCCTCCGCGAGTCGGACCAAGAGCAGCTGATGGTGATTCAGTCGCGGCTCGACGTGGCCCGCTACATGTACTAGGTGCGGCGAACGCTGGAGGAGACGCGGACGTAGCTGGCGCTGGCGATCCCGTTGCCCTCTCGAGAAGTCGAAAACAAGGCAGTGATCCTCGCAGCCGTGGATCGGCCGTCGGGGCGAATTGCGGGTACCCTGACCTTGTTCGTGCACAACCAGGAGCATCGTCAGGGCGAGATCGGATTTGTTTTTCATCCAGACTTCCAGGGCCAGGGATTGGCCTCTGAATGGGCGCGCGAGCTGCTCCGGCTGGGCTTCAAGGCGCTCCAATTGCATCGGATGTTCGGCCGCTGCGACGGGCGCAACCTACCCTCGGCTCGCCTGATGAAGAGACTGGGCATGCGCCAGGCGGCCAAACCGATCCAGAACGAGTTCGTGAAGGGCGAGAGGACCGACGAATGGATCTACGGGATCCTGGCCTCGGAATGGCGCCTCAGAGAGGAGACCAGGACCTGACCCCAGACCCGGAGCTGGACCTGGCCGCCTGGATCGAGGCCATTGACCGAGAGAGCCAGGCGATCGCGCGGGCCGTGACCAGGTCCGGTCTGGACGCCCCGGTCCCGACCTGCCCTGATTGGCAAGTCCGCGACTTGGTCCACCACCTCGGAGGCGTCCACCGATGGGCGACGGCTCACGTCGCCGAGCATCGTTCAGCGCAGATGCCGACGGACGAGGCGTCAGCCCTCATGGCCTCCCACCCCGACGACGAGTCCTTGCTGGAATGGTTCGAGCAAGGCCACCAGATGCTTTCTCAGGTCCTTTCCGCCGCGTCTGCCGATCTAAGCTGCTGGTC
>PKXR01000167.1 GCA_003133485.1 Candidatus Dormiibacterota bacterium | reverse complement strand
GATCAACGACTCCTTCGGCCACTCAGCTGGTGACGCCCTCCTGCGCCAGCTCGGTCCACGCCTAAGTAGTGCCTTACGCAGTTCGGACGCCCTGGTCCGGGTAGGAGGCGACGAACTCGGGGTCATCATCACCGAAGGCGAGACGGGCTACGCTTCGGCGGTCGCTGAAAGACTGATCGCCAAGCTCACCGAGCCATTCCATCTCGACTCCGTGACCGTCCGGGTGAGCGCCAGCATCGGCATCGCGATCGCCCCCACTGATGCTTCGGACAGCGCCGGCCTGCTCCGGTGCGCCGACCTAGCCATGTACCGAGCCAAGATCAGCGGCGCCCCCTTCGAGCTCTACAACCGGGAGATCGACGACGAGGGCAGTCGACTTCGCCTCGTTGACGAGTTGAGAGTGGCCGTCGAAGAAGGACAGTTTGAGCTCTACTACCAGCCCCAGCTCGATCTCCGCACCGGTGTGGTCTCCACTGTCGAGGCGCTCCTCCGCTGGCCCCACCCCCGACTGGGAATGGTGAACCCGATGGACTTTCTACCGCTGGCCGAGGAGGTGGGGTTAATGCGTCCGTTGACGGCCTTCGTGCTGGACACGGCGCTAACGCAGTGCGCATCCTGGCGGTCCGCCGGCCGACAGTTAAACGTGGCGATCAACATCTCCATCACCAACCTTCTCGACCCCACCCTAATTGCCCAGGTCAAAGAGCGGCTCGCCTACCATCAGCTGCCACCTTCCTGTCTGGTGCTCGAGATCACCGAAACCACCCTCATCACCGACTTTGACGGATGCAAATCGGTCATCGAGCAGCTGCGGGCAGAGGGTCTTGGCGTCTCCGTNNCGATGACTTTGGCGCCGGCTTCACCTCACTTGCCTATCTGGGCAGACTAGCGGTGAGCGAACTCAAACTGGACACAACCTTCATCGTCGGTTTGGCGTCTGACCGAGGTTCTGACCAGGCGCTGGTTCGGGCGACGATCGAATTGGGTCACGCCCTGGGACTCCGGGTGGTCGCCGAAGGGATCGAGGACAGCCCCACGCTCAACCGACTTGCGGGAATGGGCTGTGACCTGGCTCAGGGCTACTTCATCGGACGACCAGCCCCAGCCACGGAATACAACGGTCGCGCGGGCTTCGGGTCGCCAGGCCGCGAGCTGGTAAGTCAAAGAGCCTCCTAACCGACCCATCGGCATCCCCAGTTCGGCGGTGACCACGGCGCGAGCGTGTTCCGCGCCAGCCTTGCCGACGGACCCAAGCATGGCTAAGCGGTGATGCGCGACGTGCAGGTCAAGGCGAATGTGCGGATGGGACCCGGAACGCTCTACGGCGCGCTCTCGCGGCTCGAGCAGAAGGGCTGGATCGTCCCATTCCCGGCCCCTGATCGGCGACACCGGTTCGCGCTCAGGCCCAGCGGCAGGCAGCTGCTTCGCGATCAGTGAACCCAGCTCCACGCCGTGGGCGAGGCGGTCCTGACCGGCTTGCCGATCTGATCACCCGGAGGTGGGCTCGACTGCACCCGGCAGCTTGGCGGGTGAGGTACGAAGAAGAAATGGCGGAGGTCTTGGTGGAGGTTCGATGGCGCCTCCGGGTCGTGTTCGACCTGCTCCGACGAGCCGTCGACGCCCGCTTCAATCCGGCCACCCCAGATCATCCGACAGGATCTGGTGCTTGGCTCGCCAGTTGGGGTACCGCGGCAGGGCTGGGGACGCTGGCATTCGGACTGTACAAGGCGGTCGCCATCGCGGAGATGGCTTCCGCGGGCATCTTCGGCTAAGGGTAGGTCCCGGTCGTGGCCAGAGCCCTGTTGGGTGCCGCCGTGCTGCTGGCGGGAGTTTGGCTCGTGGGGCATGAGCGCTGGAAGACGGCCGCATTCGCGCTGACTCTAGGTACTGGAATCACCATCCTCGCCTCGTCGTGAACCATCAATTTCGACAGCCCTGACGCGGGCGCACGCTTGACATTCCAGACAAGCCAACTGCCGCCGCCTGGGCTTGGCTGGCCTGCGTCTGGCCTCTGCAGGTCCTGATTAGCTTCCTCGCCGTAGGCAGTTTCCTAAAGGCCGCCATCCGCGCTTCCGGGCATGGGTCGCGATCTACGGTGGCTCCCGGCACCCAGAGATGAGATCGACCGAGTGACTTATGTCTCGGGCGCGGCACCGCTACTCCTTGTCGTGGTCGGCCTCGTCGTGGTGGTGGTAGTCGTGGCGGTCCTGCCGCGCTGGCTTCGCCGCTGATTCCAGGCAGGGCGCGGAGACCGCCGACCAACACGCCGCGCCAAGGGATGGCACAGGGGTGCAACCAGTTGGTCACTCTCGACCAGTCCGCCCGCAATCCCCAGGAGTTTCTGATGTGGATCTGACAGACTCTGGTGATGACGGGACCGCCCTCGCCCTCACCAACCAGTCGTGACGAGGGCCTGCGGCTCCTGCGGCGCTGGACCATGCGCGCCATCATCGGGGCGACGGGCGCGATGTTTGTTGTCGCCGCCCTAGTCAGCCAGGCGCTACCCGGAAGGAGCGCCACCAATCGCACAGCGACTCCAACAGCTAGCGCAACCCCTACCGCCAGCACGCCGACCCCACCCGCCACCAGAACTCCTACCGCCAGCACACCTACCGCCGGCCCCACCGCCACCCCAACGCCAGTGCCCACCGTCGCACCGACGGCGGCACCGACGGCTGAACCCACCGTCATCTCCGGAGGTTCGTGAGCATTGACGGGGGCTGGCTCCGGGTGGCTGGCTCTTACGAATTGGCGCACACCCACCGACCGGCTCTCGGCACAACGGTCGACCTGGTGGTTCACCCTCCCACTGGCCTGAAGGCTGCTCAGGCGATAGTCGATTCTGTGCTTGATCAGCTGGACCAAGCTGCAAGCCGGTTCCGTGATGACTCCGACCTTTCCCAGCTCAACCGGGCCGGAGGGATCCCTCATCGGGTAGGCCCCATGCTGGCAGAGTTGCTCGCCGTCGCTCTGGAGGCAGCCCGGACCACCGATGGGTTGGTCGATCCGACGGTGGGGGGACCCCTGATCGGAGCCGGGTACGCCGGGGACTTCGCCGAGATGCCCCGGTGCCAGGCCGCCGGCGCTAGGGTCGACCAGTTTGACTGGGGTTGGCAGCGAGTTCAGGTCCAGGGGGCCACGGTACAGCTGCCTGCAGGCATGATTCTCGATCTAGGAGCCACCGCCAAGGCCTGGGGAGCGGATCGTGCGGCGGCGGAGATTGCCGTCTCGGTCGGCGGATCCACACTCGTGAGTCTCGGAGGCGACCTGGCGACGGCCGGTCCACCGCCACCCGGTGGGTGGGTGGTGCGGGTGGCAGATGACCACCACGCGGGCTCAGAGGGTCCCGGCCAGAACGTCAGGCTGGGTAGTCCAGCCCTGGCCACTTCGTCTACGACCCAGCGCCGGTGGACGAGGGGCGGCCAGGCGATGCACCACCTCATCGACCCGAGGACCGGCAGGCCCTCCGCGGGTCCCTGGCGCACCGTATCGGTCGCCGGCGCTTCTTGCGTGGCGGCCAACATCGCCACCACGGCGGCACTCGTGGCCGGACCAGGGGCGCCAGTATGGTTACTGCAGCGCAACCTATCGGCCCGGCTCGTGTCCGATGACGGGACTGCTCTCCACGTGGGGGGCTGGCCGAGCGAGGGCGACGAGTTGACCCTGTATAGAAGGGCCACCAGTCCGCCGCTGAGACACGGCTGATGATCCACTTNNCCAAGGGGACGAGTTGCCCCTGTATAGAGGGACCACCAGTCCGCTGCCGAGAGACAGCAGATGATCCACTTCTCCTCCTCGACCCTTTGGTATCTGACCAGGGGCAGCGGCCTGGTGCTCCTGGTGGTGCTCACCGCCAGCGTGGTGGTGGGAATCCTGAGCAGCGGAGGCTGGGCTCCGCGGCACTGGCCACGGTTCGTAGTCACAGGACTGCACCGCAACCTGTCACTGCTAGCGGTGGCCCTCCTGGTGGTTCACGTCCTCACCGCCGAGCTCGATCCCTTCGCTCCGTTGGGGTGGTTGGCGGTGGTGGTTCCCTTCCTCTCCCCGTACCGGGCCGTCTGGCTCGGGCTCGGCACCCTGAGCGTCGACCTCCTCGTGGCCGTGGTGGTAACCAGCCTGGTTCGCCCTCGACTGGGGTACCGCACTTGGAGGGCGGTTCACTGGCTGGCTTATCTCTCCTGGCCGGTGGCGCTGATTCATTGCTTGGGAACCGGGACTGACACCCGGCTGCCGTGGGTGTTCGCGCTGCAGATGTTCTGTCTGGCGGTGGTGGTGGTGGCCGCGGGCGCTCGCCTGTGGGTCGCCGAAATCAACTCTCGGGCCTTCAGGCTTGGCGCGGCACTGGTCTTGGTGGCCTTTCCGGTCGCTGTCGTGGCCTGGTCTGGAGTTGGGCCACTGCGAAGCGGCTGGGCCCGTTCCGCCGGAACGCCAAACTCGCTGCTAGCCTCCTCAGGTGCGTCAAGCTCCGAATCCACCAGCTCGGCGCGCGCCAGCAAGACCGCTCCGGCCAAGAGGTTCTCTTGACCTACCGCATGGAACCAACGAGGCGGGCGTACGACCCGCAGGGCTCCGGGTTCTCCGGACCGTTACGGGTCTTAGCCGGGCCGGACGGACCGGCGCCGGAGTGGCTCGACCACCACCTCAGCAGGCTCGGACCGCAACCCCGACCCCGGCGGCACCTGATTGACGAGGTCCAAGCTGCGGGGCTGAGAGGTCGAGGCGGAGGCGGCTTCCCAGCTGGCCAAAAAATGGCCGCCGTGAGGGCGCAGAGCAGAGCGGGCCGTGCGGCCGTGGTGGTCGGAAACGGCGTCGAAAGTGAACCGGCCAGTTCCAAGGACCGCGTCCTCCTCTGTCACCGCCCCCATCTGGTCCTGGACGGGCTGCAACTCGCCGGTCAGCTGGTGGGCGCTGACCGCCTGATCCTGGCGCTGAGTAAGGACGGCCAAGCCCTAAGGGTGATTCGGGAGGCCGTGATCGAGCGCCGGACTCGGCTGGCTAACGAGATTGCCGTCGAGCTGGTCACCAGCCCGGGCGGCTTCGTGGCCGGCGAGGAGACCGCTCTCATCTCCTGGGTGGCGGGCGCCGCCCCGAAGCCCCGGCCGGTGCCGCCACTACCCTTCGAGCGGGGGGTTTCCGGACGTCCGACCCTGGTACATAACGTGGAGACGCTGGCCCATCTCGCCTTGATCGGCCGCTTCGGAGTCGCCTGGTTTCGATCCCGGGGACTCGAGGACGAGCCGGGCACTTGCCTGATCACCCTCAGCGGCGACGTCTCGCGGCCTGGCGTCTTTGAGGTGGCCAGCGGAACTCCGATGCTGAATCTCCTGCGCGGGGCTGGCTGGGACGAATCGGCCCAAGCACTCCTGGTGGGTGGGTACTTCGGCACCTGGGTTGCCGCGGACGCCGCAGCTCGGATGCGGTTCTGCCGCGCCGACCTCGAGGCACTCGGAGCGGCCCCCGGGTCCGGGGTAGTTGCGGTGCTGGCGCCATCGTCCTGTGGGGTGAAGGAGGGAGCCCGGGTACTGCGCTGGCTAGCTGGGCAAAGCTCGGGTCAGTGCGGTCCGTGCGTGCTCGGCCTCCCGGCGATCGCAGGGGCGGTGGAGCGTCTGGCCAACCCCGCATCGGCCTCGGAAGGTCTGGCCAGCCAGCTCCTCAGGTGGTGCGACGACGTTCAGGGTCGAGGAGCGTGCCATCACCCTGACGGGGCGGTCCGGCTGGCGCGCAGCGTTTTGATCACCTTCGCTCAGGAAGTGGAATACCACCTTGCCGGCCAGTGCTCGGCGGGCGCGGGGCGGGCAGCGAGAGCAGGCTCGAGAACAGTTGGGCTCCCCAGGTGACGCCCTGATGAAGGCGGAGTACCTCCGGATCGACCCCACGACATGCGCCGGCCACGGGCTGTGCGCTGAGCTCTTCCCCGAGATGGTTGAGATGGACGACTGGGGATACCCGATCATCGACGTCAGGCCGATTCCGCCGACTCTCCACCAGCACGCCCAGCGGGCAGTATCGTTCTGCCCCACTCTGGCCTTGACCGTCCGGCCGGACCCAGCCACCGGGCGGCCGCAATCCCGCCTAGGGCGCCGCCCGACCAAGGGCGACCAGGGCTCTGCGCCGCCGGCCCGTGGGCGACGGTCAGACCGCCAGTAAGACCCGCGTCAGGACGCGGATCCCCCGCGCGTAGTCGGCGAGATCGATCGACTCCTCCGGAGAGTGGTCGAGCGCCGAGTCGCCCGGTCCGTAGACCAAGGCCGAGCACCGCCACGCAGGCAACACGACGTTGAGGTCGGAGGTGGCCAGGCGCCTCTGCCAGGTGACCTTCTCTCCGTCGAGCTCAATGGCACGCGCAAAGGCTGTCGGGAGGACCCCGACCCGAGGCACCAGCGCGGCCGGCTCCGAGCCCGTGACCTCCAGGTGCCCACCGAGA
>PKXR01000053.1 GCA_003133485.1 Candidatus Dormiibacterota bacterium | reverse complement strand
AGTCGTGGGTCATGGTGCCGGCCTCTCCCGGCTTGATCGGGAGCCCCGGCTGCGTCCGGTCGAGCGCTTCGATCATGGTCTTCTCGTCGACGCAGAGCACCGCAGCGTTGTCCGGCCGGTTGATGTAGCGGCCAACGACATCGGTGAGCTTCTCGACGAAGAAGGTTTCTCGAGATCGCTTGGAGGTCCGCACCTTGTGCGGATAGATGCGGTGCTCGCTCCAGATACGTTGGACGGTGGCAGGGCTGACGCCGACCTCCATGGCCATCGTGCGGCAGCTCCAGTGGGGGGCCGCGTCCGGAACCGCTTTCAGCGCCAAGTGGACGATCTGCGCGACTTTCTCGCGGGAAAGCGTGCGCGGCCGTCCGCGACCAGGGCGAACCTTGCCGAGGCACTCCAGGCCTTCGACCGCAAACCGCTTCCGCCATTCGATCATCGACGTTCGCGTGATTCCGAGCTCATCGGCGATAGCGCTATTCGAGCGGCCCTCAGTTGCACGGAGAACGGCGCGCGCCTGGATGCTCAGACGCTGCGGCGTGATGTGGGCCCGGCTCCATGCTCCTAGGGTGCGACGTTGTTGCAGTGAAACTTCGAGAGGTGCTGCGGGAGACCACACGCGGGCAGCATCACACAGTCGAGTCTCACTGTCCAGTTATTTCAGAGNNACCGGGTTCCCCGGCTCACTAGGAGCTCAGCAACTTCCTGCGAAGTCCTTCGTGTATTCCGTCTCAGCTGCAGGGTAGTCCGTGAGGGTGCTGTTGCCGGCGGAGAAATATGCCTCGACAGTCATGTCGTCTGCCGAATCGTGAACAATGCTTGAGATGTAGTCAATGTAGGCTGGGTCGTTCGCCCCATTGACACCCCACTCGTCAAACGAGAGCGCCTTGCCCTCCGCTGCGGCGAAGGCTATCACCGGCGGTACCCAGCTCTCGCTCGATGTTCCATAGTCGTAGTAGTCGATCCCGATGTTGGAGACGTAGGCGCTGCCCGGATATGTATCGAATTCGGTGCGCCCCGGCTCCGCCGTACCTGCGTTGACGTTCCAGACATACTGAAAGTCGTTTCCCGGGACGGCCGCGAAGGCCTGTTCGGCGCCCTGGTAAATCGAGATGTACTGAGCGGCCGACAGCGACTGGGTGCCCCATGGGAACCAGTTCCCATTCATCTCCCACATGATACGAATCATTGTGTTGGCATGGCCCGTCGCCACCAAGGTGTTGCCAATCGTCGTAGCTTCGGCGGGAGTGACCTCGCCAACACCGAGCAGAAGACGCATCGCGGTGTTCGGGGGAGTGAATTGAGTATACGTCGGCTGATCTGCGTATACGGTCATTATCCCCGCGGTGACACCGAGCTGAGACGCCAGCGTGGTTATTGATGCGGGATTCTCTCCGGCCACGAAGAGTCCGAGGCCCGGGCAGGAGGCGGGATTTCCCGGCGGCGTAAACGGCGGCGGACTAGCGGGTGGCGGCACCGGCGGCGACGCCACGATCGGAGTCGGGGTCCGGACCGCAGCTGCGCTCTTAGCCGCTAACGTCTTCAGATAGAAGGGGGTCGTGGTAGCGGACGCGCTACCTGGCGAGGGGGTTGTCTGAGCGTGATCCTTCTGATTTGGCGCTTCGGAGCGGGGCACCACTGTTGTGCCTCTGGGAAGCGTCGGTCCGGCGCTGTGACCTACCAAAGAGACGCCTAGAATGACTGACGCTGCAGTCGCCGCGGCCGCAAGGCCGCCCAATGCTGGTCTCATAGTCACTTTCCATCCCTCCTCCGGTAAGCCACAGGGCGTCCGGAACAAGCGCAGAGCAGCTGTCGTCTGCTAGCTGAATCCAGTTGATTCATGTCCGAGGAGAAGTAAGTCCGCAGCGTGTCATGCGCTCCTCCTGAGTCGCGGGCCCTGACGTAACTCCGCCCAAATGCGACCGAGCGCACTCAAAACGCGAGACCGTCACTGGGAATCAAGGGCTCGCCGCCCCCGTACCCACAGCCCACCCTAGGTCGCGGCTACGGCACTAGTGCCTTCGCTTGCCACCTCGGAACACGTGATACGAAATCTGCAATCACACCAACTCGACCGGCTGACAGTGCAAGACATGGTGGAAAATGAGGGAGTTCAGCGCGTCAGCCCAAGTGGGACACAGCCTGTCCGACAGCTCGCTGGATACGTTCAGAGATCTCTTGCAGCAGTCACCTGTGAACTGGTCGGCGGTCTGTAGGGCAGGGAATCAGCGGCGTGGACGAGCGCTCCTACCGAGTGCAAGATCCCGTCACCCTGACTCGCAGCTCGGAAACGACGCGGCTGACGCGCTGGCGCTAAGAGAGATTGAGTCTGGCCTATGCGCGCTTAGCGCGACGTGTCCCGACCTCGAGGCGAGAACGCTCGTGGCATTAGTCGCGAGCACTGGTGATGCCTTGAAACCAGCACAGCGAGATCTTCTGGTCCCACCACCGCTCTCCGCGCAGTCGGCGGGACCCACGCTTTCAGCTAGCGGACAGCGCAGCAGCCACCGTTGGCGGCACCGAATCGGTGTTGGACGTGCCGGGGAGCAGTGCGATCGGCGAATGACTAGGGAGGAGCCCGGGGGCCGTCTGACGGAGGTTCACACGATCGTGGGTCGAACGTATGTGTCGCCCACTCTGTCCATGGCGGGATCGGCCACGAGTCAGGCCTTAGGAAGGCCGGATGGGCTGAGCCGGGTGCACCCCCCGGGCATTCTCGCCCCACTTTCCCAGCGGCCTCTCCGCAGTTGGAGTCAAGACCCCTTCCGGAACGCCAGCAGAAGACTGCGTCGGGCTCCAGACTGAACCGAGCGGCAGGCGGGCTGGGGTCCGGGTGGATCAGCTCTGGGACCGTGGGCGGCCGCTGAGGCCGTGCGGGTGGTGGTGAGCTCAGCCCACGATCGCATCGGCGCAGGCCTTCGCGTCGAGGAAGGCCCGGAGCCTGCTGTTCGGAGACGGAATGTAGTGGGTGAAGTACCGGACGCCCTCGGTCAGCGCACCGAACACCCAGAGGCTGGACTCGGAGCGCATGGCCCGGTTGACCGGGTGGAAGTCCTGCGTGAGGGCGATGCCCCCGAGGACCGGACCTCCGTGCTGGAATGGTTGAATTCTGCCCTGAGCGAACAGCCGGGAGAGCAGGTCGGAGGCAGACCGATGCACGGTCGGGTCGTCGAGGTGACCTCGGATCAGCATCCCGGCAGGTTCACTGTGGGGCTCGGCAAGGTGCACCGAGCTGAGCTCGGCTGCCCCCGACCGGTCGAGTCTGACTTCAGGTGATGGCCCGAAGGGAGTCTCGACGATACCCGCGTCCATGAGTGCGAGCAGTTGCTGAGACCGCAGAGCGGGCGGGCCGGCCACCAGCCGGGTCACCTTGGTGCGAATGTTGGAGAAGAAGTCGATGTGGGACTCCGGGGTGAGACCGCCGAATTCGATCATCTCTCTCATCGGATCCCGCAGAAAACGGAGCACCTCGGACGCTGCCTTGATCGGACTGCTGCCGCCAGGTCTCAGGGCTTCGGTCAGATCCGCGTCGACTGCGTCGTAGACGTGGCGCTGATACTCCCCCGCCGAGGCGAACGCCTCGTCGTGGCGGGGAAAGAAGGCCTCGACGGGATCGAATCGTCCGAAAACCCTAGCCAGGGTGTCGACTTCTGCTGGGAACCGGCCCTCGGCCCAAGCTCGCACCAGGCGAGCGGTGACCGCGGCAGCCCCGGTCGGCCCAGTTGCCAGAGAGGCGGACTGGGAGAAGAAGCGCAGCTGCATTTCGGCGAAGACCAGCGGGAGGATGTCCCGGCGAGCGTCCAGCGTGCCGGCGCCTGTCCCGCGTGCAGCCTGCCGGCGCAACTTATCCATGGCTTCGGGGGTCCAGATCCCAAGCGTGTAGGAGTCGGTGACGTCGATCGTACCTACGGCCTTGGCCCAGTGCGGGAGTCCCCCTCGTGAATAGAGCCTGATGCGTGGCTCTCGCCCACTCGGTACATAGAGCTTGCGATCGCCGCGCTCCAGGTAGGTACCACCCCGGCCGATTGTGAGTGCCGTCACCACATCGGTGCCAACCAGGCCCATGCCCGCGATGGTGACCCGCTCTCCGGCAAGCTCGGCGTTTTCTAACCGCTGCACGGGATAGGCGGCCTGGAAGGGGATGCGGCCGTCCTCGTCAGGCTGCCCCTCATTGTCGGTATGCCCGGAGGTGAGGACCACGTGATCGACGTGCACGGAATCCCCGTTGGCGAGCAGCACCCTTTCTGAACCGTCTGGCTGCGCCACCACATCAATGGCGGCGCTGGAATGATGTACGACATCGGCATTGGCTGGCGCGTCCTGGACTAGCTGGCGATAGAACCACTGCAGGTACTCGCCCATGGTCCGCCGAGGCACAAAGTCGTGCTGGGTGATCTCAGGGCCATGGCCACCGACACGGCAGGCTTCCCCTTCCCAGCGATACCCGCGGCGGAGTAACCACTCGTAGAAGCCCATCCCGTAGCCATGTCCACTGGTGTTGTCCTTCCAGGGATAAAGGGAGATCTCGCCGCACGGAGTGTTCATGATCAGATAGTCCGGCTGATCGACGGAGTAGACCCCGGAGCCCGGAGCTGAAGGCTCGATCACATGGACGCGGACCGTCTTGCCCCGGGGAAGCTGCTCCCGTGCCGCCCCGATGATGCGCTCGAGGACGCAGAGTCCCCACGACCCAAGACCGACGATGGCCACTTCAGTCATTCTGGTGGCGATCACCGGGACCGAGTCAGCCGGTCCCGAGCTCTCCTCAATCACCATCGGCACCAGCTCCGCGACTGTCGGGGTCTGGAAGCTGGCCGACTCGGCAACCTGGGGTTGGAGCGGAGGGACCCGGCTGGCGCCCGCGGACTCCTCCTCGGTGAAGTCGGTCATCACGCTCATGCCGAGTGAGCTCCGGCGCCTACGGCCGCGTTCACGGTGACGTGGGCCGCGGTGAGCGCTTGGTCGATGTCTTCCAGGATGTCATCGATGTGCTCGAGCCCGATGGACAGGCGCACCGATTCCGGCCTCACGCCCACCTGGAGTAGCTCAGCGGGGGAGAGCTGGCGGTGGGTGGTGGAGGCGGGGTGGGAGACCAGCGACTTGGCGTCTCCGAGATTCACCAAGCGCTTCAGCAGCTTGACCGAGTCGAAGAACTTCAGTCCCGCGTCGTAACCGCCGACCACGCCGAAGGTCAGAACGGAGATGGCGTGGCCGCCCAGGTAGCGACGCGAGAGCTCGAAATAGGGGTGGTCAGGGAAGCCCGAGAAGCTCACCCACTCAACTCGGGGATCGGCCCTGAGGTAGTCAGCGACTAGGCGGGCGTTCGCCTCGTGCCGTTCGATTCGAACGGCCAGCGACTCCAGGCCCTGGAGCAGCAGGAAGGCGTTGAACGGCGAGAGAGTGGCGCCGAAGTTGCGCATCCCGATCGTGCGGCAGCGCACGATGTAGGCGGTGTCAGGGAACTCGTCGGCGTAAACGACGCCGTGAAAGGCTGGCTCCGGCTGGTTGAAGATAGCGAAGCGCTCCGGCTGCCGCCGCCAGGGGAACCGGCCTCCGTCGACGATCACTCCGCCCAGCGTCGTGCCGTGTCCGCCCACGAACTTGGTCAGAGAGTGGACCACGACATCGGCCCCGAACTCGATCGGCTTCAGCCGAAGGGGCGTGGCAATGGTGTTGTCAACAATCAGGGGAACGCCCCGCGCGTGCGCGGCGGCGGCGACCGCCGCGATGTCGACCACGTTCCCGGCGGGATTGCCGATGCTCTCGCAAAAAACTGCCCGGGTGTTCTCATCGATCAGCGGCGCGATCGACTCGGCCCGGTCGTCGGCGGCGAACCTCACCTCGATCCCTTGGGCGGGCAGGACGTGCGCGAAGAGGGTGTAGGTGGCGCCGTACAGCTGGGGCGCGCTGACGATGTTGCACCCCTGGGAGGCCACGTTCAGCACCGAGTGGACCACCGCAGCCGATCCCGAGCTAAGGGTCAGAGCGCCAGTCCCGCCCTCCAACGCCGCCATCCGCTGCTCCAACACGTCATTGGTGGGGTTGTTGATCCGGTTGTAATGGAATCCGGGCATCTCCAGATCGAAGATCGCCCCCGCCTGCTGGGCGTCGACGAAATCGTGGGCTACGGTCTGATAGATCGGCACAGCCACCGCCCGGGTGTCGTCCGCGGCGTACCCACCGTGGATGGCGATCGTCTCGTCACGCATTGACACTCGCCCTATCCATGACCGGGACGCTCGCCACCGGAATCTGGCCCGCACGCCTTGATTCGGATCGGCGACCGAGAACCTGGCCCAGCCAGTTGCCGTAGAGCGACTTTGCGGCGTGACTCCAACTGGGCCGGATGTGCAGCTCCAAGGCGTCGCTCGGGAAGGCGGCAATGCCGGCAGGGTCCCGATCGATCGTGGTCGGCAGCTGGGCAAACTCTTCGAGGAGGGTGAGCCCAGCCCCATCGAGATACCCCTCGGGGACCTGGGGATAGGAATCTCGCTCGCCGCTGAGGTACCGGCGGACATCCCTCCGAAGCTCGCGGAGGAGCGAGTTGGCAGCGTATTCAGGATGACCCTGGAACATCAGGAATCGAGCCCGCGAGCGCTCGATCTCAACCGCGGTCCAGCTCTCGCCAGCGGTCAGCAACGGACGGTAGCCGCGAGAGGTCAGAGCCGAGGTCCGGATGTCGTTGGACCGTGAGTGGGGCAGCCAAATCGGGGTAGGCAGTCCCGCAGAGAGGGTGCTCGCATCGGCTACGTCGGTCCGGTATACCCCTGACAGCTTCTGGGGCAGCAACGTGCGCTCCACCCCATCGAACAGCTTGGCGGCGGCATGCGCCGCCAGGCACGAGAGAACGACCGAGGGCACGGCATCAGCCGACCACTCGATCACTTCCGCCAGGGTCGGCCAGAAGGCTTCCTCGTCGAGCTTCGCGGCTCGAGGCTCGGTCCCGGTCACGATCAGCGCGTCAACCGGGCTCCCGATGAGGGTGTCGATCTCCAGGTAGGACTGGGCGATGCGCTGCATCACGGCAGCTCCGCGGGGCACTCCACGAAGCCAGAACCGCCACACGCGAATGGCGACGTTGATCTGGCCGGAGGCTTCCCAGAGCAGGCCCAGAAACTGCGCCTCGGTGTCCAAGAACGCGGCGTCCGGCATGAGATTGACGAAGGCGATATCCAGAGGCGCGGAGTCTGATTCGGGGGCCGGGACATCGCTGGCGCGTTGCCCCAACAGCGTTCCGCTGAAGCGCCCAGCGCCCGCGCGCAACTCTTGAGCTTCGGCGCCCATTGGAGCCAATGGTCCGTCCAAGGTCAGCCTCGCCCCCACCCCACCGGCGTAACCTGCATTTTTGCCACCCAGTCCCAAGCCGTGGGGAGTTACAAAACGGGTCCCAACCGTGGCACCCGCAAACCCGCGTCGCCCGTGCGACTCGCTATCACCTTCTACTTCCGCCGAACTCATTGTCCCTTGGGCTGATGAAGGTGTCAAGGAGATGAACGGTTCTGTCACACCGGAGTGACGCCGGTCCGGCGAACCTGTTGCGCTGGCTCCGGGGCCGGCTGTGGAAGATAAAAAACCGAGATCAGCCATCGCCGCAATTTCCAGAACGTTGGCGACACCGGCGAGGTTATGCGCTCGCACTTCCATCGGAAGTCGGGCGGAACTGGTCCGCGGCGCGCTTCGGGATAGAGAATCCGGGCTCGCATCTCAAATCTATCTAAGACTCACAGGCCGTCGAGATTAGCTACCAAGAGACGTTCAGGGCGTACACTTGTACGGAACGCCGCGCTGGCACTGTGTTCCACCCCTCGGTACTCGACAAGGCCCTGATTGGCTCTACCGTCTCGTCCCCGACTGTCGCCGCCGGGCATCCTGGGGAAGATCTTTGGAGGGGCGGCGTTCGCCTCATCCTGGCCGGCCGGGATCGGTCAGACGGAGTCGGAAGTGGCCTCGTTCATCTTCTGAAAACCCTGGGGGACCGGTCCTCGCCAGGCCTCCGGGTGCAGGATCCGGGCCAGCATCTCGATGCCGTCGACCACTCGCGGCCCGGGTCGGTTGAAGTACCAGGAGCCGTCCAAGGCGTAAATCTGGCCGGACTTCGTCGCCGGCAGCTTCTCCCAGCCCGCGACCGCGGCCAGCACGTGGACCTGGCGGGCGCTCTCTTCCAGGCGGAAGCCGCAGGGCAGGCTGAGGATCACCTCCGGTTGGGCCGCGATCACCTCTTCTGGGGTGATCACCCGAGAGCGAGCCCCCGGCTCCCCCAGCACGTCGATCCCGCCGGCGGCGTCCACCTGGTCTGGAACCCAGTGTCCTGCCACCATCAGGGGGTCGAGCCACTCCAGGCAGACGACCCGGGGTCGGTCCTTGCCGGCGACCGCCCCACGGACGGCGTCCAGGCGGGCCCAGAGTCCCCGGACCAGCTCGGCCGCCCGTTCCCTCGCTCCGGTGACCTGGCCCACGTCCGCGAAGGAGCGCAGCACGTCGGCCAGGCTGTGGGGTTCCAAAGAGAGGACCGTGGGCCGCCCCGGCAGCAATCGGGCCGACTCCAAGACTTGGGGGTAGGCGACCGCGCAGACCTCGCACAGTTCCTGGGTGATGATCACGTCGGGCCGGGCCCGCTTCAGCGCCGCCCGGTCCAGCGCGTAGAGGCTGCTGCCCTCGTGGAGGGCGTCCCGCACATGGCGATCGATCTCGGCAGGGGTGGCTCCTTCCAGCTGAAGCAGGTTGCGGGTCATCACCGTCTTGTAGGCGGCCTGAGGCGGGAAGTCGCATTCGTGGGTGACCCCCACCAGGCTCTGTCCCAAGCCCAGAGCGAAGCAGATCTCGGTGGAACTGGGCAGCAGGGAGACGATCCTCACCTCCAGCTACTCCTCCTCCGGCTCCGGCTCCGCGACCGGGGCGCCGTCCTTCCCGGCTGAGGCCGGCACCAGCTTCATGCTGAGGATCGGGACCTCGCTGCGAGTGGCCCAGCCGCCCACCCTGGACTCGTGGGAGAAGACCACCACCTGGGCGGTGGCGGAGAGCTCTCGCAGGGTGTCCAAAAGGGCGATGCAGCGGGCGTCGTCGGCGCTGACGGAGGGATCGTCGAAGAAGAGGGGGACGGCTTCTCCTTTGGGTGAGAGCGCCTTGGCCAGCACAGTGCGCAACGCCACGTAGATCTGTTCACGGGTACCTTGCGAGAGATCATCAACTCTGATCTGGGCTCCGGAGTCCTGGGCCGAGACGTGCATGGAGAGGTCGGATGGATCCACCCAGGCGTGCTGGTACCGCTGTCCGGTGATCGCTGGCAGCCAACCCCGCAGCCCCGCGGCGAGAACCGGGGCCAGATCCTTGTGAACGAGTCCCTCCGCCCGCTGGAGCTCGCTGATGGCCAGCTTCACTGCCTCTTCGGCCCGGGTCAGCCGCGTCACCTCGTCGCTCAGGTCCGCGACCCGCTCCTCCAGAGCTGCCACGTCGCCAGCTTCCTTGAGCTGCTCCTGAAGTCGCCCCTGCAGCGGCAGGAGCTGGGTGCGGATCTCGTCGCGGCGGTGGACCGCCTCGTCGTATTTGCGGCGCAGGTCCTCCGAGGGCACCTTCTTGGGCGCGGTCTCGCGCAGCGCTTCGAGCGCCACCAGTTGCTGGCTGAGTTGCTCGGCGCGCTTGGAGAGGCCCTTGAGATCCCGCCCCCCGACCCGCTCCGAGCGGCGGGCCTGGAGCCCACTCCGTAGGCGGGCCGCGTCCTCAGCCTCGTCGAGATGGTGCAGCCTCGAGCTGAGCTCGGTCGCGAGATGCAGGGGATCGTTGCCGCTGAGCCCCACCCGCTTGGCCCGGGCGACGAGCTCATCGCTATACCGCTTGGCCGTGGCGACCCACGAGCTCCGTTGTTGGAGTGACTCTTGGGCCGCGGGGAGCTGCTCCGCTAGCTCCTTTAGATGACCCACCTCCACTTGGCCGATCCCTAGCTCTGCCAGCCGCTTCTGAGCCTGGGAGCGCTCCGCCTCCACCTTGTTACGGGCGGCGACCACGCGGGCCAATTCAGGGTCTGGGGTCCGGGTCGCTTTGCTCATCTGGCTCATGGAGGAGAAGCCTCCTACCGCGAGTCGGAGCCGCAATCGCCGCCGCAGGCCGAAGACTGTCGTCCCGGTCAAGACCAGTACGACTAGTCCTCCACCGACGATTGGAATCGCGACCGAGCCCCCGTGCAGAGGTCCGAAGACGACGAGGATCGCTCCCGCGGCTCCGCCCACAATCGCCAAAGCGGCGGAGGACCAGCGCAGGAAGGCAATTCGGCGGCGGTTCAACAGGTCCAGTCGGCCGGGAAGGTCTGAGGCGGCTGGGAGCGGGGGCAATGGCTGCTCCAGCGCGCCGGCCAAAAAGGCGAGCTCACTGTGGGCGGTCTGTGGGGAGATCCGCTCCAGCTCCGTCCCTAGCGGGGCGAGCTCCGCCAGTTTGGCCTGGGCTTCCTGCCACTGCTGGGCCAGCCCCCGGGCCCCGGTGGCGGCCTCCCGGATGGTGGCCGGATCCTTGGGCACGCGCAGCTCGGGATTTGCCGTCAGCTCACGGTCGATTTCCGCGACCGCGCTCAGATCCTGCTGAATCTCGGCCAGCTCGGCCGTCTTCCAGGCAACCTCGCTGGATCGAGTGTTGACTTCCACCAAGGTCAGTTCACTGCGCAGAGTCTCCTGGCTGGCGAGATCCTCAGCCAGCTGGCGGCGCACGTCCAGGACCCGGGCCAGCTTGACCCGGGCGTCCTCCAGTTCCTTGGGCTTCCGATTCTTGTCGAGAGGTTTGGTGGTGGTGCGGTCACCGCGGATGTTCTCCTGGCGCCAGTGGTCCAGACGGTTGATCGCGGACCTCGCCGTGCTGTCCGCGCCGGAGGTGGCGGTGGCCCGCTGCAGATCCTCCTGAAGCGACGCGCCGGTCAGACTGAGAATCTGGTCCTGGGCCACGGTCGAGACTGCTAGGAAGGCGTCCCGGCTCATCCCCAACCCGACGGAAACGTCGACGGTGCGGCCGCGGCGGAACCGGTCGGTCACCTCTCCGCCCTTGACCAGGTCGAAGACCTTGTCGCTGTCGGGGTGCTCCAAGTCCCGCACGAATCGATACCGGCCGCCGTCCAACTCCACCTCCGCCTCCACGGCGAAAGGGCCGCCCCGCCAGGGACGGAACCGACGGAGCACCTCCTCCGTCTCCTTCAGCATCCGACCTCGTGGCGGAAGGTCCACCCCGCAGAGCGCCACCCGAATGGCGGTGTGGAGAGTGCTCTTGCCGGATTCGTTGGGACCTCCGACCACGGTGAGCTTCTGGTCCAGCTTGAATCGCCCGCTGAGCGCCCCGAAGCCCTGCAGCTTGACTGAAAGCACCTTCACTTGGGCCACCCCTTCCCTTCGCCAGCAGTCCTCACAGGATGGAGGGCTCCTCTCCCTGGAGCGCTTCCACCCCGGCCCGCAGGGCGGATTGGACAAGATCAGATTCGAAGTCTGGGCGCTCCATCAGTTCTCTGACGAACTGGCCCCTGATGTCCGGTGCCTGACGGAGCTGCTCCAGATCCAAAGCGGACCGGGCCGCGAAGACGACAGCGACGCAACGATCCCCCTCCCGGAGCCGCCGCACAAGCTCCGAGGGGCCTAGCTGCATCCCCAGTGCCATCTTCCCGACCAGCCGGACTCTGGCGCCCGTGTCGGCCCCCTCCGGCAGGGCTTCCATCACCCGCTGGAGGACGGCCTCCGAGTGCTGGCAGTCGGTGATGTCCACCTCAAGCTCGCTGAGGGTGAAGGTGTTTACCGGGTGGATTTTGACGCTGGGGGTGCTGGGACCGAAGTCCACCTCGGCGGCTCCTCGCACGCCTTCCTCCCCAAAGGTGAGCGGCTCCGGGTTGCCGGGGTAGACCAGGTGGGCTGTAGTCCGCGGGGTGTGAAAGTGACCCAAAAGTCCGAATCGGAATCCGGCCTTGGCGATCTCCGCCTCGGAGAACGGCGCGTGGTCTTCCTTACCTTCCCCCTGCGCCGGGAGTTGGCCCCGCTCCGAGCCGTGGAAGAGCGCGATCGCCGGCGAGCCGTCGGGAACTTTGAAGTCGGCCAGGAGATTGCCTGTTCCCTTGGGCTTGTCGTGGGCGATTCCGAAGATCCGGTGGCCACTGACCTCCACTGGGAAGAAGTGGTTGGTGGAGAAAATCCGCACGTTGTCCGGCCAGTCGTTGGTGGCGTAGAGCGATCCCGCATGCCAGTAGTCGTGGTTGCCGGGCGCGATCAGCACCGGAAAGGGCAACTGCCCCAGCTGTTCTGCCAGGAAGCGGGCGGCATCCTGGCGGGAATGGAGGTCCTCGTAGAGGTCACCACCGATGGTGAGCGCATCCACCTTCAGCTCCAAGGCCAGCCTAACCACGCTCTGAAACGTCTGCCGCAGGGCTGCCCGACGACGCTTGCCGATCGTCTCGCCCATCCCCTGAAAGGCGGCGTCGAGGTGCACATCTGCGCAATGGAGGAGTCTCACCAAGTGCAATATGTACTACTTGGCCGCCCTCGGTCCACACCTACGTGGTCTTCGAGGCACGTAAACTCGCGATTGTGCCACCGATTTTGCCCCCCGGGCCTGTGGATCAAGCCCAGCGGGTCGTGCTCCGGAAGATCAACCGTCGAGCTCCCGGATTCATCAGCCACCTGGTTCGGTCGCGCCTGATCGGCCACCAGGTGGAGGTGGGCCAGCGCATCGTGGCCTATCAGGTGGCCTTCACCGTCCCGGCGGGGCTGGTCGAGGTCACCGATGGCACGATCATCGAGTTCATTGAGTGACGTTTTCCTGACCAAACCCTGGCTGGCGGCAGCGCGACTCAGCTGCCGCTACCGCAACGGTCGCGGCGTGGGTCCGGTCAACCTCAGCGTCAGCCCTGGTGAAGTGCAGGCGCTGGTCGGTCCCAACGGAAGCGGCAAGACGACCTTGCTGCGCTGTCTGGCGACCAGGTCCCGTCCCAACTCCGGAGAGCTGTCCTGGTTCGGGAGTCGCGATCGCCAGGCGGCGCGGGTGAAATTGGCGGTGGTCTTCGACGCCACAGCCCACGCTGACGAACTGAGCGCGAGGCAGAACCTCGCCTTCTTCGGCACCGCCCGCAGGGTGTCTGTCGATCTCTGGGAGCCGGCCCTGGAGCAGGCCTCGGTGGCTGAGCTTGGGGGGGACCCTCTGGCTCGGCTTTCCTATGGAATGCGCCGCCGGGTGCTGCTGGCGGAGGCGCTGGTCGGAGACCCGCCCCTCCTCCTCCTGGATGAGCCCACCCTCGGTCTGGACGTGAGCGGCTGCCGGTGGCTGGCGGAAGCCCTGCGAGTCCGCGCCCGGACCGGTCTGGCGACCTGCATCTCCACCAACGACACCGATTTTGTGGAGCAGGTCGCGACCAGGGTCTGTTTCCTGGTTGACGGGGAGGCTGTCCGCGACGCCCCCCTCGCCGACCTGCTGGCTGAACTGGGCGGCACCAGAGAGATTCAGCTCAGCTTCCGGGGACCCTCCCCCGCCGCTGCGGTACGCGGACTTGAAGGAGTGGACCGAGCGGTGGAGGTCGAGGAGGGTCTGCTGATCCTGGCCCATCAGCGAGATGGACTCCTCCCCGAGATTCTGGCCACGCTGGGCGACCTCGACGCTCACCTGGTGGACCTGAAGGTGCGCGACCCGGGACTGGCTGACTGTTTTCTAAAATTGACTGGCCGGGCCCTCCTTGACTGAACGAAGCGAGGTGGCCCTGAACCGGTCGCAGCCCACGGTGGCGGAGTTCGTGCGACCCCGGCCGACCCAGCTCTGGGAGCTGGAGCTGCGCGGAACCTTGGCCAGACGCCGCGCCCTGATCATCAAGCTGGCCTTCCCCCTGGTCCTGGTGATCCCTCTGGTTACGACTGGTGCGCCACCTTTCTTTGCCGCCATGCTGCTAACCGTCCTGATCGCCATGGTGGGCACGGTCGGGACCGGGGTGACGATCACTCGCGCCCGGGGCTCGGGGTGGCTGGACCGACTGGCGGTCTTGCCACTGCCGGCCTGGCGTGTGGGGTTGGAACTCTTCTTCGCCGGCTGGCTGGTGGACACATTCCAGGCGACGTTGGTGTTGGTCGTCATCGCCATCGCCGAGCGCCCCGACCCAGCCACCCTGTGCACCACCTGGCTGCTGGCGCTGGCGGCGCTGGCTTTTTCCGGGGCCATCGGCCTGGGTATCACTACCCTCACAGACCACCCCGGCGAAGCCATGCTCTACCTGGCAGTAGTCCTAGCGCCTCTTTTGTTCCTCTCTGGCTTGTTTACCGGCGTGCCGGCCGGTGGCCTGCGCTACTGGGTGGCGCAGATCCTGCCGTTCAGCTACCTGGGCGAGGGATTCCAGCTGCTGCTCGGAGGCAACCCCCCGTATGGAGACCCACTCGGTTTCCTAATTGCCGCCGTGGTGTTCTTCGCCGTCTCAGTCGCCGCGACGGCGGCGCTGGGCCGGGCCGTCTTGAGTCGGGCGGCGTAGGAGATAAGAAATTGGTTCGAACTCGACTCATTCGTGGAAGGCGATCGCCTACAACCCCACCGCGGGGGCGAGCGTGGGTGGCCGACCATCGCCAAAACGTGGCCGCCGTCGGTAAAGCAACGCTCCCGTGAGCACTAGAAAGATGCCGGTCGCCAGCAGCAGCGTGCCCAGCACTTCGGGCAGCGCAGCACCGGTCGTCGGCGCTCCCGTGCTCGCCGCCAAGACACCGCCGTTGGGACCGGTCGGCCCGGTGCTCGCCCCCAGCGTTCCACTGCCACCACTCCCACTACCTCCGGTACCGGTAAAGTCGGACTGGACCATAACCTTGGCACGGCCGCACTCATAGGAGTCGCCAGCGCCCTGGGGGAACCACCAGTGGATCACGAAGTTGTTGCTGAAGCTGGCGATGTCCACGTTCGTGGCGACGGTCTGGAAGCTGGAGGAGCTAACGCAGTAAGAGGCGTTGGGATAGGAGGCCCGGGAGGTCTGCGAACGATTGGCGTAGCAAGCGATCGAACCCAAAGCGAGCTTCTGATTAGTGGTCGTGTCGACTACGGTCACCTGGAGCCCGTCGGGCTGGCCATCCATAAGCGCCTCGGTCCCGAAGCCTGTTCCGGTCGGCCGCCCACCTGAGCTGGAGGTGGTGTAAATGGCCAGAGTCACGTTCACCTGGCCCGTGTAGCTGACGGCGTTGGTGTCGCTTATGGTCCCCGAGCAAGTGCCCGATTGCCCCGGGACAACCGCCGCCGGGGTGCCGCAGCTCTGGAGAGCGCTGGCAGAGACTGGGTTTAGCGCCGCCAGGGCGATCACCAACCCTACCGACCCGATGAGACCCCCAGCGACGGCCAGTGCTGCACCGACAACACGGAACCGGCTCCTATCCCTGAGATTGGATCCGCGGTAGATATGCATCTCAGGGGGTCACGACGGTGAGGCGCTGGGGCTTGTGGACGGAGAGGGGATAGGTGTCGAAGTCGGGGTAGGTGTCGAAGGCGGGGTAGGCGTCGAAGTCGGGGTAGGCGTCGGAGTCGGGGTAGGCGTCGGAGTGGGAGTGGTTGTTGGGGTCGGGGTAATCTGGGGGGTCGAGGTCGGCGTAGGGTCAGAAGATCCCGTGGGGGAAGAACTCGAGCTGGCAGTCGGGCTCGGCGACCAAGAGCCGGACGGTGTGCCAGCAGGCGAGTCGGCCGTGATCGTCTGGTTGCTCGTTGTCTTACCGAAGAATGAGCCCGCCACGCCGGTCCCAATCATGGCAATGCTGGCTAAGCCAAGAGCGATCAGGACCGCTAGGGTCCGGAGTTTCATGCTCTCCCTCGTAGCGATAAGACCAAGGTGCGTGCGCCCCGTAGATGAGACCGCCGGCCAAGGGCTATCACTGGACCGATAGCGACATTGGCAGACCGACGCCTTGAGCGGTCGCGCGCGAGTCTCACGACCATGGCTCGCGGCTGCGTCCGGCGCTCTCGATCCGAGACCGGGGCTGGGACCAATCCGTGATCGTGCTGGGCGCTCCCACGTATTCGGGCCAGACATCCGGCGCCCCCGCTGGGCCAGGGCCAGCGGGCGTTCCGTCGTCTTCGTCGCTGCGGTCTCTACCCAGCACCGCCCCCCCAACTACCAGCAGCAAGATGACCCCAGCAACTATCAGATCAAGCGCATGATTTGTATAGACCCCGGGGTAGCCGAGAAGTGGAATGGTGAACTGCACCACATACACTTCCTTGGCACCAAGCCTCACCGTCCACGGGTCTGGGGCGGTGTTCGCATCGCCTTGCGTCCTGATGATGGCCTGGCCGGTCTTGTTGAACTTTAGCTGAATGATCCGATGGACCATCTGGATGTCAGGGAGATCGGGATTCTTGAAGATGATCACATCGCGCAATGCGAGTTGACTGACAGGCTCTCTCTGAGCGACTGCCACGCCGCCGACAGGAAAGCCAGGCGACATGCTGCCCGACAGAATGGGCGCCACGTCCCAGCCACCGCTGAGTATTGAGAACGCTCCGAGTCCCGCGGCGGCGAGCAATACCAGCAGGACAATTGACCAGACACCTCTGCGAACGCGGCTGATGACCTTAGCCCCGTTGGAACGAGCGTGAACCCGCCCTCCGGCGTTACGGCCTTGGCCTCGAGGGATCGTGGTCATAGTCCGACTGTGCACCTCTTGTACTGTCGTTGAGCAACGAGAACATGTGAACGCTGCGAGGAAAAGCGACGGCGGGCGGCCGCCTGCCGCACCGCCGCCGCGCTGTGTGTTTAGGCCGATTTAGCCTGAGTACGTCATCGTTACGCTGTCGGTGATGCTCTCGTTTTCGGCATCGGAGTTCAGGGCAGGCGCAGCGCTTGTGCCCGGTGTTGCTGTAGAACCTGGAGGCGTCGACCCAGTAGCGAGAGGCCCGTTCGTGAAGGAACTGCCGCACTGGGTGGACTCGCTACCAGCGTAGAGATTTACTGAGTAGTTGTCCGTCGGACCCGTTGGGGGGGTACTGGTCGGAGGCGTGCCAGATACCGTGAGGACCTGAGGCGTCTGGGGGTAACTCAGCCCAGAAGCTCCGCTCATCGGCCCGTTGTAAATCAGATAGTCGACGCCGCCGGTCCCGAGCCCAGTGCTCGTCACGCACGCATAGGCCTCAGTTGCCAATGCTGACGTTGGATAGGTAACGTTCATCGACCAGACAAGCTCTTTCAGCGGAATGTTGCCGGTGTTGCTCGCTGTGACCTGTTCGTCGCCGGTTGTGAACGATGACCCAGAGGGAGACTCAGCGGTCCATGTCAGGACCGTCCCGCCGCTCGACAAGCTGTACAGATCGGTCGGGTAACCCGGGCAATTTGTGCCCAGGCATGCCCCGGACAACGTGACGCTGGGTGCTCCCGTGGAAATCGTTTGGTTGCTAGTGGTTTGGGTATTGAATGTCGCCGCTGCACCCGCCCCGATGAGGGCGATGGCCGCAACGCCGATCGCTCCAAATATTGCGATATTCCGAATTTTCATTACGTCCTTCAATTTATGATGCCGCTCAAGATGATGAGCCCGGTCGCTGCTGCGACTGAAGGGCTTCGCTGTGATTGGGGACTCAACCCGGTTGAGCCTCGATCACGGATTTCGCCTCACGGTGTGAGCAGGACTGCGGGCTGGTTATTTTGGAGCGCCGAGAGTCACTTTGCTACGAGTCCAGAGGCGGCACCCCCGAACACGTGCAGGCGGTCACGGCCGCGTGGGTCTCTCCGTCCATGGATCCCTCCTGTCTCTGGACTACCCCCGCTGCCTACGGTGTTCCGCGCAAGACAACGCCGTTCGGGGCATCCACTTCGTTCTCATCTCTTCCCCACGCGATCGGGGCCACATCCGGAGTAACGGCAAGTTGAAGGAGTTGTTACGCCGTGTGGCGGATCAGTAACGGAACCCGCGGAATCCACCCCTTGGAGACGAGGGTTAGGCTCGGCGAAGTCGGGCCGAGATCAGTGGCAGGAGGCCGGAGTCCCCACGAGGAAGATCGCCACAACTGCGATCAGGTTGAAGGAGGCGTGGAGGACCATGCCGGGGACCAGGGAGCGAGACCGCTCGTAGACGAGGGCGAGGGCCACTCCGGCGATGAAGAGTGAAGGTCACAGGAGCAGAATCGAGCCACCGACCGAGAAGCTGTGGGCCAGCGCGAAGACCAGACTGCTGACCACCACCGAGAGGCTCACTCCCCACTTCCGCCGGAGTCCGCCGTAGATGAATCCGCGGAAGACTACCTCCTCGACCACCGGGGCGATCACCGCGATGGAGATCACGGCCAGGTATGGATCCGCTCCGAAGGCCTGAGAGATGTTGCATCCCTGGGGATTCTTCATCCCCCCGAGAAGCGGCGAGAGGATCTCGGAGATGATCCCGGTCAGCACCTGGAGAAAGAGCGCCAAGGGTGGCATCAGGACCGCCACCCAGACCGCGAATCGGCGTAGCCCTAGCCTGGCCCAGGCCCCGCCGCCGTGCCGACTGGCGAAGAACAGCACGATCGCCAACAGCACCCCGTAGAACGCGATGGTGGTGGCGAAGCTGTAGTACGGCAAGATCGGCGCCCACGCGGGGCCCTTCAGAGCGCGCACCACCCCCACCTGATGCAGCGTCAGCACTACCACCGCCGGGACCACGTACGCGGCCGCGGCCCCGGGCAGCGCGATCACCACGGCCAGGATGATCTGCCTGGGCCCCCACGAGACCCCGGGTGACGGGGGCTGCCGAGCCGGAGGCCCAGCCGTCGATGATTCGATCAGAACTCCGGCCCCCGGCGAGCACCGCTTCCCGAACTCGGGCCTCTGTCGGTGCTGGGATCCACGTCCCACTCGGTCCCTAACGATGAGGGCGGCGGTGGTGCGTTGCCGACCCACGGGATGGGGAAGCGCTGGCTGACCGGCTCCCGCTCGGCCCGCACCGGCGTNNCGGATGGCGAGCTGCGGGCCGGGACGGCAGCTTGGGGCTGGTGCGGGTCCAAAGGTAGGCGAGGCCGCCCAGGATCAGGACGTAGACCACTGCGAACACCCAGGAACTCTCCAGCACCCCCACCAGCGCCGCCGCCAGCAGCTGGAGTCCCAGCCCCCAGCTGACCCGCTCCGGGTGGCCGGAGAACCTCGTGCCAGGACGGACCACCGCCAGGCTCCCCGCCAGGATCAAGGCGTCGCCCCCCAGNNAGCGCGAACTCGAGAGGTCCCTGGGGGGCGCCCAGATTGGCGATGGCTCCTCCCAGAGCCAGCACCGCGATCACGTTGACCAGCACCGAGCAGGCCGAAACGAGCAGGAGGGCCAGGGCCAGGCGAAGCCGCCATTCGGAGGAAGGCGAGTGGTCTGGGAGGCTCCGCTCGACCGGGGCGGGAGCGATGCTGCGCCGCCGACGTGGCTGGTTCACCGTCTCTTCACCACAGGCCGAGGACCTCCGCCGCTAGGCGCGCCGGCGGCGAGCTGCCGGAGAGCGGGCACCCACCCATCATGCACGATGAGCCCGACTACGCGGCTAATCCCTCGATCCCCGATTAATGAGTGGTGTAGGCCGACGCTCTCCGCCCACCGGACGGCCGTCTGTGATCGCGCCGCCGCTCCCCGACGGAGCCCGTTCCAGAGGGGGGTTCGAAGTCGCATCGGGCCTATAATCCTGGCCATGCCAGCCCCGAGTGGGGATTCTGGGCGGGTGCCACCCTCGGTGCTCTCACGAATCCGATGCGCCGCCGACTGCCGGGACCTCTCTCCAGAGGAATGCCGTCAGCTGGCGTCTGAGATCCGGGAGTTCCTGGTCGAGAAGGTCTCTCTCACCGGGGGCCACTTGGGGCCCAACCTGGGAGTGGTCGAGCTGACCCTGGCAATTCACCGCACTTACGACAGCCCCA
>PKXR01000210.1 GCA_003133485.1 Candidatus Dormiibacterota bacterium | reverse complement strand
ACTCCCGAACCAGCAGCTGGCGACTGTACCGCTCGACCGCTGCTCCGTCGAGGACCTCCAGCACGGGTGTCATGAGCGAACGATCACCAGCTGGTGACTTGCCTGGCGGCGGCGCAGCGCTCGATGATTCCGGCGTAGTCGATCAGCGCCCATCTCTCCTCCACTCTCCTCTGCTTCGCATCGTCAGCGCAGGCCATAACCACGAGCTCCGAAGTCCCGGCCGTCCCGAACACTTCCGCCAAGCTCGTCTCTGTCTCCAGCACGGCGTCATGAATCAGCACCACCTCGAGGGGCGAGCCAGCTTTCACCCGAGCGCGGCAGTGCTGCCACGCTCGAAGGTCGGAACGGCGACTCACCACGTGCAGCTCCATCGAGGGCTCAGAGGACAAGGAAACTCCCCGACGATCCGCACACCGCCACCACTTCGGCGCGGGAGGCGACCTCGACTCGGGGTCGAAGGGCTCGATCAGCCAAGCCGAGCGCGGCCAGCGATTCCATCTCCACTAACACCGGGACCTCTTCCTCAACGATCAGGGCCTCAAGTTCCCGCGCCAGGCCACCGCTCCAGGGACCCAACTCGGGAGGTTCAGCCAGCGCCAGAGCGCTCGCCGCGTCGACGAGGATTAAGCGGACGGTTACCCCTCCCAAAGGAAGGGCCAGGGCTACCCGAACCGCCAGGGCGGCGTCCTCGAGGGCGAGGTCTCCCCGGGCCAGGACGACCACCTCTTCACTCCGGGTCGAATTCATCGGAAAACCATGATCCGGTCAGCTTCGTGGCACTGGTGCGCCAGGTCCCGCAGGCTGCCTCGATGGACCCCGGGGATATCGTTCGGTTGCGCTTGTCGCCAGCGCAGGTCGGCCTCGCNNCCAGCCAAGAAGACCTCAACCCGATGGCCTGACTGTGCGGCCGCCACGGCCAAGGCCCGGACTGTGTGCACCGCCTCCGTACGGGGACCGGCGGTCAGCAAGAATAGAAACCTCAGCAATTCAAATCCTTCGGGAGATCGTGGTTGGCGAGCTGAGCGTAGCCGACCCCCTCCACCGGCGCTGTCTGCCAGTACGCGCCCGATCTTCCATCAGTAGCTGTTCGCCGTCACCCGGAGGGGCTGCGCGGTTGCGGGCGACGAACCCGAGCCGAGGTGTTGGCCGACCGCAACGGGGAAGGGGAACCTCGCCAAATAGGCTAGGCCCAGGGACTGCGTCAGCAGGATGCCACCAACCCGGAGCCTGGTGGCGGCCCGCCGAAACGACCGGCCGGGTTTAACACCCGACCGGCCGCTGTCAGATCGATGTCAGGCTAGATCCCCGCCCGAGGCAGTGATGCGGGACCGGTGACCTCGGGGACGTCCGACACTGCGGTCACTTTCGAGACGTACTCGTTGACCTTGGCGACCGGAAGCCGGAGAGAGATGGCCCAGTAGTAGATCACCAGGCTGAAGACTGCGACCACTAACAAGTCCACGTAGAAGGGGATGTGGTAGTTGTTGAGAGTCTTGAACGGCAGCGCATACGGCTCGTTGAACTGCCCCAAGTAGGAAATGATCCCCAGCCCTACCAAGTACGGCCACAGCCACATGGCCGGGTGCCAGTCGAGCTTGGGCTTGTTGGGGTTGTTGCCGAAGGTCATCGATGCCCAGAGGATCGCGTAGCCCAAGGCGATGAGGCAAAGCAGCTTCCAGTCTACGTTCCAGCCGGACCAATAGATGATGAGGTTCGCCCCGATGAAGCTGAGCGGCGCGATCACGTTTCCCCCCGGAAGTCTGAACGGGCGAGGCCTATCGGGCAGCTGCAGGCGTAGAGCCCCGAAGGCCAGGGGCGCCGCGGCATACATCAGCACCGATGCGGAGGTGATCAGGCCGACCATGGACTGCCAGCTCGGGAAGGGCAGGAAGAAGAAGACCCCGGCAACGAATGCGATGGCGATGCTGCCCCAGGGCACACTGGTGCTCTGAGTCAGCTTCTCGAAGAAGGTCGGGATGTAGCCGTTGCGGCTGAGCCCGTAGGAGATACGGGAGGTAGCCGTTACGTAGATCAGGCCGGTGCCAGCCGGGGAAATGATGGCGTCGATGTAGAGGATGGTGGCAAGCCAGCCCAGACCCGCCCCAGTAGCCAAGCCCGCGTAGGGGCCAGTGACGCTCGAGGGGAATGTGATTGTGCCCCAACCCTTGGCAATGTCGGCGTGCGACAAGGCACCAATGAAGACGAACTGGAGCAGGATGTAGATGACGATCCCGATGATCATGGCGCCGATCACCGCCCGCGGAATGTCACGCTGCGGGTTGGAGCTCTCGGCTCCCAGCTGGACCGCCTGCTCGAACCCGAGCAAGGCAAACACCACACCGCCTGCCGCGGTGGCATCAAGGACGCCCTTGAGCCCGAAGGGAGCGAAGCCTCCCTCGGCAGAGAAGTTCCCAGCATGGAAGCGGGCGATGAAAAGGATGATCAGGGCAAACACCGGCACGACGATCTTCCACCAAGTGGCGTAGGTGTTGATCATCGCCAAGACCTTGATGCCCATGAAGTTGATGAAGCAGAAGATCGCCATCAGGACGACGGCCAGCAGGAAGCCGGCCGGGAAGCTGAGTACCCCGGTCGTCGGATCGGTCATCCAGTGCGCATAGCTGGCGCCATAGGTCATGACCGCTTCGACTTCAATGGGGGCGACAGCTGCCGCCTGCAGCCAGGAGTACCAACCGACGGCGTAGCCGACCAGGCTGCCGTACGCGTAGTGCGGGAACCGGGCCGTACCGCCAGCCACCGGGAACATCCCGCCAAGTTCCGCGTGGACAAGGGCCAGCAACATGACGATGAACGAGGCGATGACCCACGCGAAGAGGGCTGCTGGGCCGGCGTATTCGGTGGCGTAGAGAGCTCCGAGTAGCCAACCGGAGCCGATGATCGATCCTTCAGAGGCCCAAATCAGCCCCATGAAGCCGACGTCTCGTCTTAGCCCTGGGTCGCCCGCGGTCGGCCGGCCAGGTGTGGCGACAGATGCTGCCACGTCCTCCCCTCCAAATATGCACGTGGCCCGGCTGCAAGACCGGGACCGCCAGTTGATGCGCCGAGAATATACACCGATTGAGGCGCCTGACGTGAGGCCCGCGAGATGGGCTATCGAAGTTGCGGAAGTGGGCTTCGACGACCGGGTGGCAACATCGCGGTGGAACAGCTGGGACAGCCCCCTGTGGCGGAGCTCAATCGGGGTTCCACGGCGCGGAAATCAGCGTCGGCGCCCCGGCGCCGGCGTCCGGCGCCGCATCTTCTCCAGAAGGCTCTTTTCCAGTTCCCTGACTTGGCCGACGATCAAGATCAGGTCCTGGTCAACAGCCGTACCTCTTCCCAGGATTCGGCCCAATTGGCGCACAGCCCCTTGGTCCAGGCTCAGCCGGGCCAGGCAGGTCGGGGTCTGGCGGAAGGGCCGCAGCGACCGGTCCATCCGATCACGCCGGGAGGGGACATCGAAGATCATCTGGAGCGGCTGTACTCGAACCTGGCGGATGAGGTCGAACGGAATCAGAGTGGAGCGAAAGAGTCCGCTGATCCTCAGCCCCTCAGCCTCCACCGCTACGTAGTGCCGCCGTGCGCCGAATCGAAGCGGGACCGCAAAGGCCAGGAGGACGGCCGCCAGGACCACGAACCCGGATTCAAATCGGTGGT
>PKXR01000095.1 GCA_003133485.1 Candidatus Dormiibacterota bacterium | reverse complement strand
GTGATTGGGCTCGCTTTGTGGGTCCTGGGAAGCATAGGTCACCAGGTCGGGAGCCGTGCCCACTACTACTGACGTAGGGTGTCGGCCGGCGGCGAGCGCATCAGTCCTCGGACCACGACCGTTGAGGAGAAGCCATGGGTAACACCGACGAAATGAAGGGCAGGGTCAAGGAAGCGGCAGGCGACCTTACCGACAACGACAGGCTCAAGAACGAAGGCAAGATCGACCGCGCCAAAGGCAAAGTGAAAGACGAAATCGACAAGGTCGCGGACAAAGTACCTGGCAGGGGCTAAACAGCCTTTGCAGTGCTGTTGCGGGCTAAGGGTAGGGAGCCTTAGGTGGTCTTCCAGGACCGCTTGAGGCGCTCGCTATCTTGCGGGCAATCGCAGCCCCCGAACGGCCGAGCGATCTCTGACCGGCGCCTCTGATCGTTCGGCTTGCGTCGGGCTACGATGGGGCCGTGACCGGAACGGACGCACTGCCGAACCTCGACTGCGCCTCCTGCGGAGCTCCAGCGACTGCTTACGTGCCAAAGCGCGGCCAACGGTTTCTTGCGTCGGACGAGCCCGGCAGGCTCAGGATGGTCGCCTATCCCTCCATTGGCTACTGTGCGAAGTGCGGGCCGCCAGTGCCTATGCGTTGGGCGGGGTGGGTCGCCACGTGGTGCGAGGCTTGCGCTATGTGGGGTCGAGAACTGCGCCCATGCCGCAGGTGCGGCGGTGAGGTACTCGTCCCCTAGGCCGCCCGGCGCGAGCTCCGGGCCGGGACGCTGCGGCTGACCGCCGTACCTGACGTCGAGAGCCGGGCCGCTCGATACAGCGCAGGACTTGACTGCCTTTCGCCGTTGTAAGTTCATGTAAGCCCCTCGGCTACACCTCGACCCGGCCGCCTGGCAACGCCAGCTTTCGGGCGACCGCATCCCGGATCTGCAGGGTGTAGTCATGGTGAATGTCGGGCTTGCCGTCCAGCCTGACCACCTCGTAGGCGGCGGCCACTATGGTCCAGTTGAGGTGACGCAACTGTCGCCGGACCTTGACCACCTCCTCGGCTGTGATCCCTAGCCGCTTCGCGATCTCCGCCTGGTTCCCCCCTCGCCAGGTGAGCAGTTCCAGCGGGTGATAGGCGGACCGGGGTCCGGTCGGAGGGTGGATGGGCATGGGAAGCAAATGATAGTGAACGTCTGTACGCCCTTGAAAGGCCCCGCGCGGTAAGCGTTAGTGGCTCTGGAAAGTCCGCATGGCCGTGACACAGGCTCCGAGCCTCTGCCCCCGGCTTGCCCCCGCCCCCCTCCGCCCCCGGCGCTTTGCGCCGGGCAGCGTCGGCCCCCGGTCTCATCGGAAAGCCCCGGCCTCTGGCCGGGGCTACCTAAGAAGTGGGACGGTACGGAGGGGTGGGGGCAAAGGGCATCTCCGCCGGCCGCCCGCCAACGAATCGGAGGTCCTACTGGGACGGCTGCTCAACTCAAACGAGCCTCACCGTAACGGTTCGCTATTGGAGAGCGACCGATGGCTCATAGCGCGATATGGTATGAGTCCTACATTCCCGTATCGGCAGCCAGACGGGTGCAGCGCCCCGACTGACCGCTAGAGCGGGTCTTTCGGGCCGATGGCGAAGGTAACTCGACTCTATCATCGGCCTCAGCACTCTGGGAGGATCCAATGGAGATCCAGCCGCCGAGAGATCTGATTCCCTGCGCGACTTCAGGCGCTGCCTGCGTCGCCGATACGATGACGAGCTTAGACCGTGCGACTGAAGCCCACCGGCTGTCGGGCGGCTCGCGGCGGGCGATTGCATGACCGGCCAGTTCGGCTTCCCCAAGTATTCACGCCGGTTCGGCGTGATGGCGGCGGTCCTAGGAGGCGCCGTCCTCGGTGCCTGGCCGATGGCTGTCCTGGCGAATGTGACGCCACCTACGTTGTTGACGGCGGCAAACTACTCCGTCATCGGCGGATCGGGTATCACCAGCGCCGCGGGCACAGGCCCGGGGGGCACTGGCACGATCGTTGCCGGCAGAATGGCGATCGATCCCGGAACCATCGCCGCTGTGACCGGGTTCCCGCCGGGGGTCTCGGGTAGCATCGATGCCAATAGCGGCAGTGGTGCGGCCAACGCAATCCAGGCGCAGGCCGACCTCGGTGCGGCCTACACGGAGGCCGCCAACGCGACGCCATTCACGTCCCTGACCGGCACTGACCTGGGCGGACTGGTACTGATCCCGGGTGTCTATAACTTCTCATCTGGCGCGCAGCTGACCGGGACCCTAACTCTGAACGGCGAGGGTGAAACCAATCCGACCTTCATCTTCCAGGTCGGCTCCGGTCTCACCACCGCCAGCGCGTCCAGCGTCGTGCTCATCAACGGGGCCAGCGGCTGTGCTGTCTATTGGCAGGTCGGGAGTTTGGCGACGTTGGGCAGTACCACCTCATTTCAGGGCAACCTGATGGCGCTTTCCGGGAT
Organism: Candidatus Dormiibacterota bacterium; assembly: GCA_003133485.1. Next base: position 1,350 of record PKXR01000095.1, on the reverse strand, counting down.
CACCATGGACCCAGGTTCCACAATCGGCGTGGGGGCTGGCGTCAACGGAGGCCGCGCCCTGGTCCGAACTGGGGGACCGGTGACCATGGCCGGCGACAATTTGGTCGACGAGCCACCTGCAAGCTGCGTTTTTGCCGCCGCCACGACGTCCACTCCGACCACCGCGACGCCGACCACCGCGACGCCGACCACCGGAGCCTTCGGGGCGACCCCCTACGGACTGCCCCTGCTCGACATCGCACTCGTACTTTTCACCGTCGGCGTCCTGGCCACGTCAAGTGGCCTCTGGTTGCGCCGCCATCGCGCGTAACCGTTCCAAGGCAGTCCGCTAACTAAGGCTCGATCTCGTTTCGCCCGGAGGAGACGCGGAGAACAGGCCGCCGGGGTAGGACCATTTCGAAATAAGGCGGCTCCTGTCCAGTCGGGGAGCACACGATCGTCTCGTCCGTGATCCGGGACGGGTCGACGCCTGTTCCCACTATGGATTTCGCCTCACACCGGGCCGGGCGGCCTACATCCTGGCGAGCAGCTCGGCCTTCTTAGCACTGAATTCCTCGTCTGTCAGCACGCCTGCCGCATGCAGCTCGCCGAGGGCGGCAAGTTGGGAAGCGATGGGTGCGGAGGTCTCCGAGTCCTGAGCCGCGGGCTCGACACTCAAGCGTCCCGGCGGTGAGACTGGATCCTTCACCCAGGTCACGGTGATCGGTGGGTGGGTCCGCATGGGGACGAAGATGCTCAGGCAACCTAGGCCGCCGGACATGAGTCCCAGGCAGCCCGCCTCTGCGACCTTCGAGCCCACCTTGGCCCGGCTGGGCTGCTGGCTCTGCCCAGTCATCCGCCAGCCTTCGGCATGGCGCCGTTGCGCGTCCCTCTCGAAGTTGCGCTTGGTTCGGTAGGACATGACCTGGGTCCGGAAAGTGGCGTCCAGCTCGGCCTTCCGCCTCGCATCCCGCTCGACCTTCCCGGCCAGGGCCGCGGCCCTACTGTCAGCTGCCCGCTGTCGGTGCCGCAGCCCGGCCGCCCGGAACTTGCGCCAAGCCACGCGGGACTTGACCCAAATTGCCCGAGCCGCCTTCCGGGACTTGTCCCAAGTCACCCGGGCCGCCTGCTTGGCCCTCTGGAGCAATCCCACCGTGGTCCTCCCAGCTGAGTAGGCTTCGCCCACTGACCGCCGCGAAAGGTGACCGATATGCCCTGGCTGAAACGACTGGCTGAGGACAGCCCCGAATCGGCGCCGCTGCGCGGCGTTCTAAGCCCCGGAAGAGTTGGTCCTCGACCCTCAGACCCCGAGATTTGAGGCCGCAGGGCACCCGGCGCGGACCGCGGACTGTATGGGTCAACCTGTGGGTC
>PKXR01000029.1 GCA_003133485.1 Candidatus Dormiibacterota bacterium | reverse complement strand
GCCACGAACATCATCAGGAGTCCGTGCAATCCGACCAGGGTCTCGTATTGGCCGGCCGGCCACGGGCCCCCGCCGTTGGGATACAAGAGCTCCGACCGGATCATCATGGCCTGGAAGCCGGCCAGGAAGAACATCAGGACGACGGCGACGGCGAACTGGATCCCCACCACCTTGTGGTCCAAAGAGATGCCAAAGTATTCGGTCCAGCCCTTCGACTCGGCGGCCTTGACGACGCTAGCGCTGGGTCGGCCGCGCAGCCGCATGATCACGTCGTTGGCGAACCCCAAAGTGATCAGGAAGGCGGCAGAGCCTGCCAAATAGCCGAGCAGGATCCCAGCGTCACCGTTATCGGTGGTTTCGAGTTGAGCTCCGATCCAGTAGGCGACAGCGCCGACCACTATCCCGACGATGCACGCGGTCAGTAGGTTCTGGGTAAAGAACAGCCGACGCGGGGAGAACCGTACTGGCGCCCTGCCACTGGCAATCGCTGTCTGACTCAAATCTCTCTCCCCATGGAAGAGACCCAGCGCTCTGCGGCCGCTGGCCGCCTCACGATGCGACTCCTCGAATTAGCTTCCAGATAGTCATCAGCTTCCGTAGATGAGTGGCTGTGGAAAGTAGGTGAGCGCGTACTTCGGCAGGTTCTTTGTCTCCGGACCGTAGGTGGCCTCGGCGTAGCTGAGCCAAGAGCTGAACGCGGCTGGCGCGAGAGCTTCTCCGGCCTGGGAGCCAATATCGGTCATGTACCCGTGCCACAGACCGCACAGCTCACCGCAGCGCACGTCGATTACGGTGGGAGTGGTCACGTAGGTGTATCCGACGTTGTTCACCCCCTGGTTGGCGTCCAGCTTGACCCCCAGCTGGTACGCCCAAAACTGGTGGGTCACATCCAGCGAGGTGACGTCAAACTGAATCAGACGGTCAGTCGGGATGCGCAGCTGCTGAGACTCGAAGCCCCCGTACTGGGGATACCGGTAAGTGAACTGCCACTGCTGGGCGATCACTTGGACGATGAAGGGTTGATGCTGAGCCCCGGAGGCGAGCGCACTCGCCGGAACGACCAGCGCCGGCGAAGTCTGTCCTTCCAGCTCGATCACCCCGAAGCCAGCCGCGAACATCACCAGCACCACACTGGCGCTGATCCACCCCACCTGAAGGGGAACGTTGGAATTCGCCCGACTGACGGTCTGTGGCTCCCTTGGCCGACCCTTCCGACTGAACAGGATGGCAAAGTAGACGGCATAGGTCACCACTGCCATCCCGACATCACCACCGATGATCGCGAACACCTGGCTGGTGACGGTCTGGCCTGCCGAGGTGGTGGTTGCGTATCCCGGGGGGATGTGCAGAACCAGTGCGACCAAGAGGTCCCAGATTAAGGACAAGACCGCGACGATGATCCCCGGGATGACGAGGTGCCGTCGATTGGTCAAGTTGCCGACTCCTTTGGTTCAGTGGGCTCTGAGGCTGCCCAGCGGAAGCCTCAGTCCTGGGTCAGACGATCTTTAGATAGCCGTCCATGTAGCCAACCGTCTGCATCGGTCCGCCGTTGCCAAACATGTATCCCGCCGCACAAGGCACGAAGCACTGCCAGTGGACGGTTTGGGGAGCCCCGGTTTTGAACGAGAACGTGATGGTCTGGTGTGTGTTGTGGGGATTGGTGAGGTCCGCCGGGTAAGTCGTCTGGGTGATCCCGGCCAAGGGTATGTTCAAGCCAAGCTCGGGGATCGAGAAGGTATGGGCCGGCAAGTTGGGGTTCAGGTATTTGACCGCCTTGCCGTTGAGGTACTCGACCCCGCCGACCGTTCCTCGAACCATGCTGATGAACGGGTTGCGGAGCCCGGTCTCGCTGTCGTACTCCCAGATGGTCACGTGGATCACCGAATGAGCGGGAACCTGCCAGACCGTGGAGCTGATCCACTTGCCATCGTGGCGGATTAGGTACGCGACCCAACTGGGATGGGTCCCAAAGTCGATCGACCCGGTGGTCGCCAGGAACAGATGGGTCGAGACCTGGCCAGAGGAATTGGTCGTGGTCGGCGCAACAATCGTCTCCGGATCGTTGGAGAGCCAGATGGTGACGTACAAGACGAGGCCCACGATCCCGATCAGAAGGCCGGCACCGACCATGAACAGCTTCCTGCGGACGCTCATTGAGGACCTATCCTTCTTGCGGCTGGGCACGGTGTCAGGCGCCCCAAATTCCGCCCCGGCTGATGAAGGCGCCCTCTCTCATATCCCAAGACGCCACTCAGGCTACGACACCGAAAGTTCCGTGTCAACCGTTTGCACCCCCTCTTTTGAACTGGCAGTGNNCACGCCTCTCCTAGTCTCGTGGGTGGGAATCTGGGACTCGGCCATCTTCCGCGCCTCACTTCGGCAAGTTGACAACCTAACCGCTGATCGAGTTCACTCTTTCCCGATACGGCTTCTGTTAGGAGGGCGGCATGTCTGCGTTCGGAGAGGTCCCCGGCCTGACGATCTTCACCCTTGCCTCGGTGATGCTGCTCGGCGCCACCTATCTCGGCTGTGCGGCGTTCATTAGCTTTTCGGGTGAGGCACAGCGCGCCTGGAAGAAGGTTGTAATACCGGTCCTTCTGATGTTCATCCTCACGACCGCACTAGCCCTGATCTCAGCCATCGCCGAAAATCAGTTCGTCAATCGCATCACCGGCGGCTGATCGCTCCCGCGCCACTCCTCCGGATGGGCACCAGCTTCCCTTGGGCGTGGTCGGGTTTCATCTACCCGTTGGCGAAGGTGAGGTACGACACCGGTCGCGCCTGAAAGCGGGCTTCCCGCGCCGCCGAGTCGGGCCAGACTGGCACGACCCGATCAGCGCGGAGCCGAGAGGAGNNGACCAGCTGTCTAGAACGTGGCAGGTGTCGCCATGAGAATGGCCGTCGCCGGCCTGCACTTGACCTACTTGAGTTGCGCCGGCCCGCTGTCGACCGTCACGGGCGGCGGCTCAGAAGTTAAGGCGCCGCCGTTCCCCGGACCCCTGGGACCTCGGGCCCGGTGACCGCGCGGACGATGCGTACGGCAAGTGGAGTTCCCCTCCTGTCTTCGCACCAGCCCACCCACCGACCCTCACCGTACATGAGGGGTTGTGGCCGGTTCCGATCAGTGATAGGGTCCCGGCAGATCGACCCCGGCGAGCAATTTCGCTTGGGGGCCCAGGAGGGAACTCGTGAGGCGTCTTGCGACATCGGTCTTGGCTGCCTTGATCGTGTTCGGAGCCATCGCCGTTGGATCAGGCGTGAGCGCCAGAACGATCCAGATGCCCGGGCGGTCCAGCGTTCAGGCGTCGCCTGCGGCTCACGCGATCACCATTGGTCACAAGAAGAAGAAAAAGAAGAAGCACAAGGTGGTCAACACTGCCAACTTCAATTCCTGCTCGGTGGTCACCCAGGCTGAGGCGGCAGGCGCCATCGGAGGGTCCGTGACGGCGGGAGTCATCGGCAACGCCACCGTCGAGGGGGGTCTCGCCTGCGTCTTCTACGGGCCAGAGGCTCCTACCCCCCGCACCCCGAACGTGGCCCAGGCCGACACCGTCCGAGTAGTCGTGGTCGAGGGGTCCGACGCCGTGACCTGGTACAACGCCTACCGGGCCACGGTCAGTGCCAGCGCCCAGTCGATCACCGGCTACGGTGACCAGGCCTATTACGACGGCTATGCCTCTCTGAGCGTGCTCAAGGGCGACTTTTACCTCCGGATCGCCGTCGCCCCCGCCGGCGCTCCGCCGTCCCTGACCGACGAGGAACAACTCGCCACTGCCATCTTGCCGAAGTTGTAGCCGAAACAGCCCCGACTGGGATCGGATTACCAACCAGGTGAATTCAATCCGGATGTGGCAGCGACCCTCCGGAAACCGAGGCGTCGCGCCGAGCCCGTGAACTGGACATCGCGAAAGATGTCGCGACCGTCTCTCCCTGGTCGAGCCATGGATCAGTCAATCTCATCCTCGACCTGAAGCGATTCGAGGCGCCCGCGGTCGTGGCTCCTAGACGGGTCGCCGTAATCTCGGCGGCAGCCAACCTCACCGGCCTGTCGAATCTACAGGCTTCCCGTTCGTCGTATAAGTAGACGGGATTCAGTGGCCCCTCGTGAGAGCAAAAAGGAGTTCAGATGGCAAA
>PKXR01000011.1 GCA_003133485.1 Candidatus Dormiibacterota bacterium | reverse complement strand
CGATCACGACGTGCTCTCGACGCGGTGCCGCCCGCGACGGGCTCGATTGATGGCGAGGGCACTTTCCGCGCTGATGGGCTCGGCGAGGAGGGCGGGCGGCGCATGAGAGTCGACGAGGCCTACGAGCTGTGCGAGGCGATCACNNGCGAGGAGGATCGACGACATCGGAGACGGAGAGCTGACGCCGGACGCCAAGCTGGCGGCCTTGCAGCAGGTTCGCAAGGACATCGACTCCGTCGATACGCACCCCGATGACCCGGTCCTCGTCGCCGTTGCCGACGCCGAAAGGCGCTACGGGCTTCCGATGAGCGCTTTCGGGGAGATCATCGACGGCTGCGAGATGGACGTCATCGGCACGTCGTACGTCACGATCGAGGATCTCGTCGGCTACTGCCGAAGGGTCGCCGGCTCCGTCGGTCGCCTGTCACTGGCCGTGTTCGGCTCGAACGACCCCGAGCGGGCGCTGGTCCTGGCCGATTCCCTCGGCGTGGCCCTGCAGCTCACCAATATCCTGCGGGACGTCGTCGAGGACAAGGCGCTCGGGCGCGTGTACCTGCCGAGCAGTGACGCCGACACCGTCGGCTGCCCCGCCGACCTCTCCGGCCCGCCCTCGGCAGTGGCTGACCTCGTTGCCTTCGAGTGCGTGCGGGCACAGATCTGGTTCGACGAGGGCCTCCAGCTGCTAACGCTGCTCGACGGGCGCAGCCGTGCCTGCGTGTCTGCCATGGCGGGTATCTACCGTCGATTGCTCGATCGCATCTCGGAGGACCCGATAGCCGTCACCCGGGGTCGCCTGAGCTTGTCGGGCTGGGAGAAGGTCGGGATCGCTGCCCGCAGTTTGGCTGGGCAGCGAACATGACCGGGCCACGAACGTGACCGGGCCGCGCATCGCCGTCGTCGGCGGCGGGCTCGCAGGTATCTCCGCCGCCCTGCAGGCGGCCGATCGGGGAGCAGACGTCATCCTCGTCGAGCGCCGAGCGAGCTTGGGCGGTCTCACGTCGTCCATCCGGCGCCACGGCCTGTCCTTCGACAACGGTCAGCACGTCTTCTTGCGGTGCTGNNGCCTGCTCCGCTTCATCTTGCCGGAGCGCTCTTTCGGTATCGCCACCTCTCACCCCGCGAGCGAGCGCGGCTGGCCGGCGTCACGATGGCGCTCCTCCGCCTCGACCCGACCGACAGAAGCCTTGACGAGGTCTCCTTCGGCGACTGGCTGAAGGCCCACGGGCAAAGCGATCGCGCCGTGGATCGCCTGTGGAACCTCATCGCCTTGCCGACGCTCAACGTCCAGGCTGGGGAGGCATCCCTCCAGCTAGCCGCGACGGTCTTTCGCGTCGGCCTGCTCGATCGGGCCGACGCCGGTGACATCGGTTGGTCGACGGTCCCGCTCGCCGAGCTGCACGGCGCCCACGCCACTCGGGCTCTCGAGGCGGCCGGCGTCGAGATGATCCTCGGGTCGGCAGTGACCTCCCTCGAGCCGTCTTCCTCAGGCGGCTTCCTCGTGGCCACGGCCGGCAGCCGGAGACAGGTTGACGCCGTCGTCCTGGCCGTCCCTCCGCGAAGTGCCGCCGGCCTCGGGGCGCTGCAACCTCCTGGCACCGCCGAAGCTCTCGGGTCGTCGCCCATCGTCAATGTCCACCTCGTCTTGGACCGACAGGTCACCGATCTGCCCATGGCAGCCTGCATCGACTCGCCGATCCAATTCGTCTTCGATCGGACGGCATCGAGCGGAGCGACACGCGGCCAGTGCCTCGCCATCTCGTTGTCGGCTGCCGATGCGTACCTCGATCAGGGGACGCCGGATCTCGTCGGGCGCTTCATGGAAGCCCTCGGGCGGCTCTTTCCGGCCGCCCGTGACGCCCGGCTCGTTCATGCCGTCGTCACCCGCGAACGGGCGGCGACGTTCAGGGCGCGTCCGGGAACCCTGGCGGCACGTCCCGCCACGGTGACGAGCACGCCTGGGCTGTTCCTCGCGGGGGCCCACTGTGACACGGGATGGCCGGCGACGATGGAAGGGGCGGTGCGGAGCGGGGCCGCGGCGGCCGCGGCCGTGCTGGCCAGGCTCGGCACCGGTGTGAAGCCCGAGCTCCAAGAGGTGGCGTCGTGAGCGAGCACGTGGCCGCGTCGGCCGCCGACGCCCTGGCCCGGACGGGCGCCCTGGTGCGGCCGGCCCTTGCCGAGGCGGTGGCCAGGCTCGACCCCGAACTCCGCGAGCCCGCGGAGCACCACATGGCCGGGGGCGGCAAGGGGGTCCGAGCGGCGCTGGCCGTCATCGGCGCGGCGGCCTCGGGGGGCACCGAGCGCGAGGGGGTCTTGGGCGCCGTGGCGGTCGAACTGACCCACAACTACTCGCTCGTGCACGACGACATCATCGACAACGACGAGGAACGCCGGCATCGGCCGACGGTGTGGGCCGCCTTCGGGACCGGCCGGGCGATCGTGGTCGGCGACGCGTTGGCCAATCTGGCCACCCAGCTCCTCTTGGAGGACCCGACGCCTGCCCGCGTCCGAGCTGCGCAGCTGCTCGCCGACTCGACGTCGTTGATGATCAGCGGCCAGGCCGACGACATGGCGTTCGAACGGCGCGACGCGATCACCGCCGAGGAGTGCCTGAAGATGGAGGAGGGCAAGACCGGGGCCCTGCTCGGGTGCGCCAGCGCCATCGGCGGCGTCCTCGCCGGGGCCGATGACGCGACCATCAAGGCGCTGACCTCGTTCGGTCTGCGCCTCGGGATGGCGTTCCAGGCCGTCGACGACGTGCTCGGTATCTGGGGCGAGCCGCGGGTCACCGGCAAGCCGGTCGGCAACGACCTCCTCCGCGGCAAGCAGGGCCTCCCGATGGTGCTGGCGCTGACCGGCAACGGACAGTTGGGCAAGACCGCCCGCTCCTGGCTGACACCGCCCGGCCTGCGGCGCCGCGATCTGACGATGGCGGTGGAGCTGCTCCGCGAGGGCGGGGTGGCGGGGCGCTGCCAAGGACTCACCACCACTTGGACTGAGCGGGCGCTGGTGGCGGCCGCCAAGCTGCCACTCTCCGAGGGAGGGACGATGGAGCTGGAGATCCTGGGACGCTGGCTGGGGGAGCGCTGGAATTGACCCTGGAGCTGGAGCCGGAACGAGCCCAGGGAGTCGCCTCCGAGGCAGCCTCTCGGGCGGAGGCAGAACTGGCCCTGGAGCGGGCAGTCAGCCAGCTGCTCCAGCGCCAGAACAGTGACGGCTCCTGGTCCGGCGAGCTGGAGAGCAACGCCTCCATCACCGCGGAATACCTCTTGCTCCAGCGTTATCTGGAGCGGGCCAATCCGGAGCGAGAGGCCGCGGCGGTCAAGTACCTGCGCGGCCAGCAGCGGGGGGATGGTAGCTACAGCATCGCTCCCGAGGTCGCCGGCGACGTCAGCATCACCGCCGAGGTGCTGGTGGCGCTGCGCGCGGTGGGCGTCCGGGCCACCGATCCCCAAGTGCAGCGGGCGTGGAGATTTGTCGAGGCCAACGGCGGACTTCGGGCCACCCGTCTCTTCACTCGGATGTGGCTGGCCATGGGCGGGCTCTGGCCGTGGCACGAGATCCCAGCGATCCCCCCGGAGTGGATGCTGGTCCCGGCACAGCAGGCAGGGAGCATCTACGACCTCGCCTCCTGGGCCCGGGCCACCTGGGTTCCCCTCACCATCCTCCGCAGCCTGCGGACCGTGTTCCCCTTGGACTCCGTAAGCCGCGATGAGCTGCCCCTAGGCCCCCACCGGCCCGGGGTGGGCGCACCGACCTGGAAGGTCGTTGACCGGGCGCTGCGCACCTACGGCCGGCTGCCTCAGCTGGGGGTCCGGCAGCGAGCTCTGGCCCGGGCCGAGAAATGGGTCGTGGACCACCAGGAGGCGGACGGCTCCTGGGCGGGGATCCAGCCGCCCTGGGTGTATGGGTTGATGGCGCTCAGGGCCCGCGGTTACGACCTGGAGCACCCGGTCATGAAGCGCGGGCTGGAGGCGCTGGAGACGTTCGGCATCGAGGACGAGCAGGGCTTCCGGCTGCAGGCCTGCATCTCCCCTGTCTGGGACACCGCCCTGGCGCTCTGGGCACTGTTGGATGCGGGAGTTCCAGCGGACCACGAGGCTCTGGTCAAGGCGGTCAATTGGCTGGTCGCTCGCGAAGTGACCAAAGTGGGCGACTGGGCGGTCCGCCGCCCCGGGGCCCGGCCCGGAGGCTGGCCCTTCCAGCTCTACAACGACCAGTACCCGGATACCGACGACACCGCGGTGGTGCTCTCGGCGTTCACCGTCGCGGGCCACGACCGAAATGAGCCATCGGCGATCGGCGACGTGATGCGCCGAGCGCTGGCCTGGCTGCTGGTGATGCAGGGCGCCGATGGCGGCTACGGTGCTTTTGACGCGGACAACGACCGCAGCTGGGTCGAGCACCTCCCCAACGCCGATTTCGGAGAGATGCTAGACCGGCCCAGCCCTGACGTCACCGCCCACGTGGCGGAAGCATTCGCGCGTCTCGGCGGCTCCGACCTTGACTCGGCCCGGGAGCGCGCGCTGGTGTGGCTGCGCCGCTCCGAGGAAGGCGCCGGGGCTTACTTCGGGCGCTGGGGCGTCAACTACGTCTACGGCTCGGCCGCAGCGGCCACCGCCTTCGCCGCCACGGCCGAGCCCCAGGACCGCGAGCGGCTGCTGCGGATCGGCGAGTGGGTCAGGCTCAACCAGCACGCGTCGGGCGGCTTCGGGGAGTCGGTTCTCTCCTACCACGACCGCGCCCACATGGGTCGCGGCGAGCCCACCCCGTCCCAGACCGCGTGGGCCCTGCTGTCTCTGCTAGCTGCCGGCGACTCCGTCTCCGACCTGGACCGGGATGGCCGCCTCGCGACGGCAGCGGAATCGGCGGTGAACTGGCTGGTGCGGCATCAGGAGGAGGAGGGTGGCTGGACCGACCAGCAATTCACCGGCACCGGTTTCCCGAGGGCCTTCTACCTCCGCTATCACCTCTACGCCACCATCTTCCCGGTGATGGCCCTGGGCCGGGCTCTCCGGCCCCGGCCGGCGCCGTTCGACGGAGATCGGTGACGGTTCCCTCGGCAGGGGTCGACGCGAAGGGTGAAGTACGTCCGGCCACGTTCCTCCCGGAGTACTCGCGAAAGCGCCAGCAACAGGCCCGCGCGGCAGAGAACTTCCCGATCGCTGCCTGGCTGCTCCGACCGGGGCGGCGAGAGGCAAGAGCTGCCATCTATGGCTTCTGCCGCCTGGTGGACGACCTTGGCGACGAGAGCCTGGGCGACCCCAAATCTCTTCTGGATCTGGCCCAGGATGAGCTGGACGCCTGCTATGCCGGCCAACCCCATCACCCAGTCTTCCGGCGGCTCCAGCCGGTGATTGAGCGATTCCATCTGGAGCTCGGGCTATTTCATCGGCTGATCCAGGCCAACCGGCAGGATCAGGAGGTCTCCCGGTACCAGAGCTGGGGCGAGCTCGACCGGTACTGCACTCTCTCGGCCACCCCAGTGGGCGAGCTGGTCCTGGCACTCGAGGGCATTCGTGACCCGGAGATGGTCAGCTACTCGGATTCCGTCTGCACCGGCCTACAGCTGGCCAATATGTGGCAGGACGTCGCTTCCGACCGAGCCCGGGGGCGCCGCTACCTACCGCTGGAAGTGCTCCTGAGTCACGGGGCGACCGAAGAGGAGTGGTGGAGCGGGACGGTCACTCCCGGCATGCTGGCCGCCGTGACCCATGCGGTGGCTCGAGCCCGGCGACTGCTGATAGACGGCTGGCCGCTGGTCAGCCGGGTTCCCGGGCTGATGCGGATGGAGATGGCGACCTTCATCCTCTGCGGCCTCGCCGCCACCGCCGCGGTGCTGGAGGCTGGGGCCGGCGTGTTCGCGGAGAAGGCAGCGCTAAGCCCCGCCCGGCGCCGGCGGGCGGTCTGGCAGGCCGCCTGGACCTGGCGGCAGGTGGCGCCTCCTCGGTCACAGTGAGCGCCTCAGCACCGGCTGGGGCGTTTCCCTTCTCTCCCACGGCGGAGGAGCTTCGGGCCGCCCACCAGGCTTGTGCCCGGGAGGTCCGCGCCGCGGCCGCCAACTTCTACTACGCCTTCCGACTGCTGCCCCGGCGGAAACGAGAGGCCCTGCATGCCGTCTACCGCTTCTGCCGGGCGGTGGACGACATCGCGGACGGAGAGGGAAGTGCCGACGAGCGCCGCCGCCAGCTGGAGCACTCTCGCGCCACGCTGAGCGCCACCCTGGCGGGGGCTCCCCCCGACGCCGGCTGGCTGGTGCTCTGGGACGCTGCCCGAAGCTTCCACCTGGACCCGCTCAACCTCAGCGAGGTGATCGACGGGTGCGCCGCCGACTGCGGCCCGCTCGAGATCACGTCCGAAGCCGACCTGGAGCGGTACTGCTACGGGGTGGCCGGCGCGGTGGGTTTGCTGAGCGCGAAGGTCTTCGGCTACCGGGACCCCGCAGTACCCCAGATGGCGGTGCGGCTGGGACTGGCGATGCAGCTGACCAACATTCTGCGTGACCTGAAGGAGGACGACGAGCGCGGCCGGTGCTACTTGCCCAAGCAAGTTCTGCAGCGGTTCGGCTGCGAGCCGAGCGACCTGAGGGCCGGAATCAGCGGCCCCCGGGCGGATGCCTACCGACGGCTGATGGCGTACGAGGTGAGCCGGGCTAGAGAGCTCTTCGCGGAAGGCGCCCGGCTGATCCCTCTCATAGACCGGGATGCTAGGGGCGCTCCGGCCGGGCTGGCCTCCCTCTACCAGGCGATCCTAGGCGAGATCGAAGCTCGAGACTTTGATGTCCAGACCGGGCGCATCTCCCTCGGCACGGGCCGCAAGCTACGGCTGGTGCTGGGCGCCTGGGCCGGTGCCCTCCTCGGCCACTGAGGTCCAGGAGGGAAGACCCAATGCAGGCGTTGGTGGTGGGCGGCGGACTGGCGGGGATCAATGCCGCGCTCGAGCTGGCTGACCAGGGGGCCCACGTGACTTTGGTGGAACGGGCTCCCGTGCTGGGAGGGCTCTGCCGCTCCGTCTCCGACCCGGTGGCTGGTCGGGTCGACACCGGCCAGCACGTCTACCTGGNNGCTGCTGCACTGAGCTGGAGCGATTCCTGGGCCGAATCGAGGTCGAGCCGGCCTGGCGCCAGCGGCGCCTGGAGTTGGTCGTGGCCAACCCCCGGACGGGGGTCACTCGGCGGCTCCAGGCGGCGGCGCTGCCGGCGCCCGCTCATCTGCTCCCGGTGCTCCTGCGCTGGCCCGGCCTACCGACCAGGCAGATGGTCCGAACTGCCGCCGTCGCCTCCGCTCTCCGTTCACTCCGCCCTCACGACCAGATCCTCCTGGATGAGGTCCCGGCCCGTTCCTGGCTCTACAGCCTGGGCCAGGACGATCTCGTCATCCGCCAGCTCTGGGAGCCCTTCCTGATCTCCGCGTGCAACGTCGGACTGGATCGCTGCAGCGCCGGAATGGCCGCCTACGTTATTCGCGAGGGCCTGCTCGGGAGCGGTGACGCCGGAGCGTTGCGAATCCCCGCCACCGACTTGACCGCGTGGCTCGATCCCCCAAGCCGGCGACAACTTGCCGCGGTCGGGGTGGAAGTGAAGCTGCGCTGGCGGGCGGCCCAGCTGCTGGCCGGGGAGGTCCGACGGCACTTGGTACGTAGCGCCGCCGGTGAGGAGCTGCGGTGCGACCTGCTGGTGCTGGCCGGGTCCGCCGCGGCGGCGAAGCGCCTCCTCGCCAGCCGGGGGGTCTCCGATCCCACCCTGGACGCGGCGGCCGCTCTACCCAACTCACCCATCGTCAATCTCCATCTCTTCACCGATCGACCATTTCTCCCCGGCCCGGTGGTAACCGCCCCCGGATCATCTTTGCAATGGCTCTTCGATCGTTCCCGCCTCGGGGACGAGGAACGCTCCCTGAATGGGCTGCCGGTGTTTCATTCGGCGATCTCCCTGTCCGCGGCCGAGGAGATGATCGGGGTCCCAGAGTCGACGGTCACCGCGACCCTCTGGCGACTCTGCCAAGAACTCTTCCCGGCGGCGCGGCGGGCGCGGCTGCAGCACAGCCGGGTGACCCGGGAGGCGGCCGCGACCTTCGCCGCCGTGCCCGGATCGGCGTCGGCCCGACCCGGGCCAACAACCCCCTTGGAGGGGGTGTGGCTGGCGGGCAACTGGACCGACACCGGCTGGCCGGCAACGATGGAGGGCGCGGTCAGAAGCGGTCGGGCGGCGGCGCTGGCGGCCGCCGGAAAGGCGACTACACCGACCGCTGGTACGCCCTGAAGGCTCTGGTCGAGAGCCAGGCGCAGAGAATTGCGAGCAGCGCCAGCAGGCCGAGGTGGAGCTCCACGTAGGACCAGTCAGGGTGTCGGGACAGTGACTGCCTGGAGACCAAGACAGCCCAGTTGACCGGGTTGTATGTCGCCACATCCCGAAGCCACGTCGGGAGCAGTTGCAGGGGCATGAAAGTGGCGGAGAGGAACGCCAGCGGTAGCACTAGAAAACTGCTGGCTATTACCGATTGCTGCGTGCGCAACACTAGGGCCATTGTGTTGGAGAGCGAGGCGAAGGCGGTGCCCAGGAGCAGAGCTGCCACCACACAGAGCGCAATTCCCCAGAGGCTCGCGAACACTGCACCCGATAGCCAACCCAAGCCGAGGATGATCACGGACTGCAGCGCGGTCATCGCCGCGGCATAAGCCAGTTCACCGCTAATCAGCGCCCCGCGCGAAACCGGAGTCACCAGGAAGCGGTTCAGCACTCCCCGCTCCATGTCGATGACATACCCCATGCCGCTCCAGCCGTTGGAGAAGAGAGCCGTCATCATGATCACTCCAGGGGTCAGGAAACTGATGTAGTTGGTCGAGGAAAATCCAGGGATTTGTACGATTCTTTCAAACATGTGCCCGAACAAAAGTAACCAAATCATCGGCTGCACCAAGGTGCTCGCTACGTAGTACGGCTGGCGCACGAATGCGCGCACGTAACGACCGGTAACGTGGCCGGAGGCGGTGATGGCGGTGCTCA
>PKXR01000042.1 GCA_003133485.1 Candidatus Dormiibacterota bacterium | reverse complement strand
CCGGGCTGCCGGAGTTGCGCGAGGCCATCGCCGAGACCGTGAGCGCTCGGGCCGATACCGACATATCGGCAGCGAACGTACTGGTCACGAGCGGAACCAAGCAGGCGGTGGCTCATGCCTTTGCGACGCTTTTGGACCCGGGTGACGAGGTCCTGATCTGTAGTCCGTACTGGGTGACCTTTCCTGAGGCGATCTCCCTGGCCGGAGGAGTGCCCGTCGTGGTTCCAGCCAATGAGTCCCTCGGGTTTCGCGTCTCAGTCGACGACCTGGAGAGGCACCTCACGGCCCGCACTANNGCGCTGCTGTTCGTCTCTCCCTCAAATCCGACCGGAGCCGTCTATCCGCGGTCCCAAATGGCCGAGATCGGAAGCTGGTTGCTGGAGCGCGGCCTGTGGGCGGTCACCGACGAGATCTACCAGAATTTCACCTACGGCGATGTGAAGTTTCACTCAATGGCCGACGTAAAGCCGGCGCTTGCGGAGCAGACCATCCGCTTCAACGGAGTCTCAAAGTCATATGCCATGACCGGTTGGCGGGTGGGGTGGATGATCGCTCCCAAGCCGGTCGTGGTGGCGGCTGGGAACCTCCAATCGCATGTCTGCGGAAACATCAGCAACGTCTCGCAGTGGGCCGCGGTGGCTGCCCTGCGTTCAGGGACCGGTACGATCGAGCGGATGCGCGGAGCCTTCGCCCGCCGGCGCGAGGCGATCGTGGCTGGACTGGACCGCGTACCAGGACTGGAATGTGTGCCACCAGATGGCGCCTTCTATGCATTCCCGTCAGTGAGCGGTCTTCTGGGGCGGGAGATCGCCGGTCGTCGAATTGAAACGTCGGAACAGTTGGCGGGCGTCCTGCTGGATGAGGCAAAGGTCGCGGTGGTCCCTGGCGAGGCCTTTGGGGCGCCCGGTTACCTCCGCTTCTCGTACGCCTTGGCTGATGACCTGCTGGACGAGGGGATGGCGAGGATCCAGCGGCTACTGAGCTAGCTCGAGGGCGACCAAATCGCCAAATCAGTTAGGTGGCTGGCACCGGTTCGAGAGGTGTTCCGACTAGCTCGGCGATCTGGCTCGGGACGCAGTTGCCGCCGGACAGAATGCACACGATCTCAGTGTGATCACCCGAAGACACCTTCGTGCCCAGGTCCGCCCGCGACCCTACCCCCGACAAGGCGGCGGCCAGGCTGAGGGCGCCAGTCGGCTCGACCACGAGCTTGCAGCGGCTCCAGAGCCACCAGCAGGCGCCGCCGATCTGGCGGTCAGAGACGGTGACAATCTCGTCGACCTCCGCCTTGATGATCTCCCAGCAAATCGAACCTAGCCGCAGGGTGGCCGCCCCGTCAGCCACCGTCATCGGCGCCTCGGCGAGCTCTACTCGTCTGCCGGCGGCGAGCGAGAGTTGACCATCGTTGCTCGCCTCCGGCTCCACGCCCACCACTCTGGCTCCGGGAAGCCACCGACGCAGGGATAGCAGCATCCCTGAGAGCAGTCCGCCGCCGCCCAGCGGCACCAGCACCAGTGGCGTCTCTACCCCGCGGGCCTTGAGCTGGCCCGCCAATTCGTACCCCACGGTCGCTTGTCCAGAGATGACGTGGGGATCGTCGTGCGGGTGGATCAGGCGCAGGCTACGATCTGCTGCCACGTCAGAGGCGATCTTTTCCCGATTTTTTATGTTCACCCCTTCGGAGATCACTTCCGCTCCATATCCGCGGACGGCAGCGATCTTGACCGGGGACGATTTCTCGGACATGACCACGACTGCGCTCAGCCCCAGCTCGGATGCTGCGAGCGCAACAGCCTGCCCGTGGTTTCCCGACGAGAGGGCGGCGAGTCCTCTGGGGTCGTCCGCCTCGAGCCCCACAAGCGCCGCGTTGAACGCGCCACGGCTCTTGAACGATCCCGCTCGCTGCATGTTCTCCGCCTTAAGCCAGAGCCGGGCCCCGACCGCGTGATCGAGGAGGCGGGAGTGGAGGAGAGGGGTGGTGTGGACCCGGCCGTCCAGGCGGCTGATCGCCGCGTCGACGTCGATCCGAGGGTGTAGGGTCGAGCTCAGCGGCACCACCGCAGGATAGAGCGCCGCAAAGTGGCCACGCTTAGGCGAGCAGCCTAGAGGTGTCTTCGGATGGGCGCTCGGTCCGCTAAATTTACCGGGTGACCCAGAGCGCTCAACCATCTTTGGCGGAGGCGGTCGCGAGGGTGCTGCGGGCAACCGCCCCCGGCGATCTCCTCACCTATGGACAGGTCGCGGTCCTGGCCGGTCATATTGGCGGGGCTCGTGCGGTGGGNNCACGAGTTGCGCCAAGCCGAGCTGCTGGCGCGAGAGGGGATCGAAGTCGGGGACGGTCGGTGCCAGATGAGGCGGACCGCCTGACCTAGGCGCCGGCCAGTCACCACCTGGTCCGCTCCCGGATGGCCCTGCCCACCGGTCGTCGGACGCTGACGGAACCGTTACTACGCGTGACACCAATGTTAGGTGCTTTCACTGTATCGTCACCCTCCTGAACACGGCTCGATACGGGAATGTCATTTCCCGTCGGAAGTTCCGGTCAAGGAGGTCTCGAACGAATGCTCGGATCATGGTACGTGCGGGTACGTGGGCGCATCGCCGAGGTGATGCCGCACCGCAACTCAGAGCCACAGGGCCAAGGGATGGTCGAATACGCGTTGATCCTGGTCCTCATCGCGATCGTCGTCATCGTCATTCTCACGGTGGTGGGCAACAGGACTAGTGACGTCTTTTCCAACGTCAACTCCGGTCTCAGCGGCTGATCCGATCCCAGCTGCCGCGACTCGGCCGAACACTTGGGGGCAGGCAGCCCTGGAGGAGTGGACAGCCGAGCGGCGGTGGCTGGACTCGGACCCTGGGAAGGCTGCTGGCCGGCTAGCTGAGCACTGACAGTTTCAGCTGATCTGGCCGGTCAAGCCGGGACCGCATTGATCATCCATGACCCAGCATTTCGGCTCGGCTCATCGCCTTCAGGGCCGCTTGGTCGGTCAAGTGCCGCCCGGGCGAATAGGCATAGGAGATCTGGCTGCCGACTCCGAAGATGCCGACGCCCAGCAGCAGCCAGCCGACCGCGTTGCGCGGACGCAGTGCCGCCGTTACACCGCCCACGAGGGGTGCGCCTAACCAAACAGCGGCCCACAGGTAGTCTTGCGCTCCATACGCTCGGAAAGTGACCACGACCATCAAGACCCCGGCGCAAAAGGTCACGACCCCGATGAGCGCCGCCACCATCGCTAGGCGCGGGCGCTGCCAACTGGCAAGGCGAGGGGTGTCTCTGGCCGGTGAGGCCGCCTCGGGCACCTTCGTCATCTTGTGGGGATGCTACGGCCTCAGCGTTCCGCGAACGTTACGAGGCTCGTCCCGAACGCCTTTCTCCGTCGGTGGCTCACCAAGCGCGCCATTGCCGCTACCGGGGTGGTGGTGGCCGAGCCTCGGCTTCGCCCGATCGCACGACTCCCAGGATCGTTTCGGCCACCACCTCGGCCGGAGCCCCGGCCCAGCCGCTTGCTCCTGCCGGCTTGCTGCCCGCTCGAAGTGAGCTATGGAATTCGGATTGAGTAATGCCGGGGTACACGAGGGACACGATCACTCCCGCCGCCGCGAATTCCTCCCGCGCCACCTTGGAAAGCATGTTGAGGGCGGATTTGGTAGCGGCGTAGGCACCCAGGCCGGGAAGCACCATCAGGGAAGTACCGGAACTAACGTTCACGATCGACCCGGCCCCCTTAAGAGCCATGGTCGGCAGGACCGCCTGCATCAGCGCGAGGGGAGCCACCACGTTCAGCTCCCAGACCGCACGGAAGTCATCCCGCTGGACCTCGGTGAGAGGTACATGAAGCCCCTGGCCCGCATTGTTCACCAGGATGTCGATTACCCCGAAGACCTCTAGGGCGCGGTCGCGTAATTGGAGAATCGCCAAAGGATCGGTCACATCGGTTCGAACGGCGACAGAACCCGGAAGCTCTTCCTCGAGGAGGGCTAGCCGATCGGCCCGGCGCGCGGCCAAGACCAGGTTGGCGCCCTGGCGGTGGGCCAAGCGAGCCGTTGCTGCGCCAATGCCGGATGAGGCACCGGTAACGATCATCACGCGCCCGCCAAGCTCCATGTCGTCAGAGCTTACGGACACCGTGGCGGGCGGTGGTGCAAACCTGAGCCGCTGGTCGGTAGCCGCCGCGGCCTGAGCTAGTCGGGACTGGAAGCAGTGGAAGCGACTGCAGTTGGATGTCCACACTCCAGCCAGCTCCACCTTGATGTTCGTCAGGTGCGCTGGACCAGGAGGAGGGCGTTTGTGTCGTGATCTCTTCTAGCTTACGATAAGGTCTCTTATCGCTAGCTAAAGGCGAACTCGGGACCCACCTCCCCCGGCATCGATTTCTGGGGAGAGGCCCGAGACCCGGGCCCGAGGTTATCCCTCCCAGGTCATGTTGATCTGGCGCTCGAAGTTAGCCCAGCCCGCCCGCGCGAAGGCTTTGGCCATCGGGAAGTTGTCCAAATCGGTCGACGCGCGGATACGGGGCACGTTTTGGGCTGCGAGGATCCGCGTGCCCTCGGCGAGGATCTCATTGATGTACCCGCGCCCGCGATGGGCGGGCACGACCCCGAGGTAGGCGATGATTGCGTGGTAGTCGTTGCGGGCCGGGATGACGAACCCGACTGGCTCACCTTCCGGGAGGCTGGCGATCCGCCACCAGTCCCGCGGGGTCTTGTAGCCCGCCAGCTCGTCCTGGAAGTGCCTGACGGCGCCTTCCCGGGGAGACATCCGAGTCAGGTCGTCGCGGCTGTGCGCGTCCAGGGATCCCTCCATCACCAGCGTCATCAGGTCGACCAGCTCGGCATCATTCCCAACCGGCCGGAACACGACCCGGCCCGTCGGGGCACTAATTTGTGTTCCCGGCCTCCACTCCAGGCGGAGCCTTTCCACCAGGAGGCGCGCGCCGGTCTGGGCGGCGATCGCCATCCGGTCCTCCACGACCCGTCGCGACCCGGCGTGCTCTCGCCAGTCCGCAGGGACGAAGCGGATGTATTCCGGGGCCAGAGTTCCCTCCGGGATGACCTCGCTCAGAGCTGCCCTCAGTAACTGAACCCCGACATCGACTCGGTCGGGATCGTCGCAGACATCCAAAATGTCAAGCACGGATGGGGTGGCGTCGTCGCTAGGTCCCCACCACGCGGCTCGGGCTACCACTCGTCCACCCCGCAATGCGATCCACATCCACTGAGGTCGTCGATTTCCGCGGGCCAGGTCGGTCCCCAATTCGTCATCCAGAGTGTAGGTCAGCGTTCGGAATAGGCTGACCTCCTCAGCCCCAGTGATCGGTCGAATCGTCATATCGCTTTGCGGCTGGATTAAGACTGTCTCCCAAAAAAGAGCCGACGGGAGTTTTTCCTGCAGGCCTAATCGGTGCAGCCCCACAAGGGTTCTGTCGTCACCGCCGGCACTAGGTGAGGAACCGGTTCCCCGAACCGCAACGGCAGGTCCCGTCCATTCTAGGCGGCCTCCGGATCTGCGGTTACGGACCGGGCCCCCGGAACCAGCAGCACCAGACCACAGGCTGCTGCTAGAAGCCCGCTCACCAGAAATGCGCCCCGAGCGCCCAAAGCGGCAGCGGCGAACCCGCCCAGGATCATGCCCAGAGGAGTAAGGGTCCCGACCATCACGAACGACACGGAGGACACTCGACCCATCAAGTGCTTGGGGACCGAGATCTGGAGCTTGGTGAAGTAGAGCACGTCCCCGTAGACGACTAGTCCGGCAGAGCCCGCGACGAGGATGGCCGCGACCCAGGCATTAGGTGCGATTGAGATACCGGCCAGCAGCAGCCCGGAGATACAGTACGCGCTCCACATGGTTTCCAGCAGGTGGCCGGGCGAGCCCAGCCGGGCAACTACCAGCGAGGCCAACACACCGGCGGCCCCGGCACTCGCGTACACAAGACCTAGCACCACGGGGCTGGCGTGTAACACGTGACGGACGAGCACCGGGAGCAAGACATAGTACGGGCCTAACCCAACTAGGTTGGCGACCGCGGCCCCCATCAGCAGAATGAACAGCCAGCGCCGCGAAACGATGTAGTGGATTCCCTCGGCCGCCTCAGCTAAGAGAGATTTGCCGCTGGCGCGCGGACTAGACCGCAGGTGCAATCCGGCCAGGCACCCGGCCGAGACCACGAAGCTGGCAGCATCGAACCCGAAGGCTGCCGCGGTCCCGACTACAGCGACCGCTAGCCCCCCCACCGCAGGTCCGATGAGGTTCACGGAGAGCTGGAAACTGGTGCTGTTGAGGGCGTTGGCCTGGGTGATCACCTCCATCGGCAGCAGCTCCGGTACGAGCGCCATAGAGGCGGGGCCACTGACGGCGTCGGCCGTTCCAAAGACGGCCGCCATGACCAGTAGTTGCCAGAGGGAGATAGCGTGAAAGAACACCAGGATGGCAATCACCCCGACCGCGGATCCCTGCACTAGTTCCGCCACCAGCATGGAGATCCGTCGCGGAATCCGGTCCACCACGACCCCGCCCAGGATTGAGAGTGCGACGCTCGGCACGGCCCGGGCGGCCAGCACGTAAGCCAGTCCCGTGGGCTCGTGATCGACCCGCAAGGCCTCGAGTGCTATGGCGACCGTGAAGATGCCGTCGCCCAAGCGCGAGACCATGCTTCCCGACCACATCAGTCGGAAATCCCGCTCCCGCAGCGGCGCAAATGCGTTCGACCACGCGCCGGAGTTACTCATCTAGCTCCATCGATTAGGCGAGGGCCACTACACGCCCAACGCGACCGACAACGGCCACTGGTTCAGCACCGTGAGGCCCCGGTGTTTCGGCACGTGGCCTAGCCTCGCTGCCCGGCGAAGTTTAGCAATCTGATCTCAAAACGGGAAGCCGGCATGCTCCCCCACTACCTAACGATAGATTGCCGTCCAGGGCAGAACATCCGTACCGGGCGCGCCCAGACGAGGGTCTCAGGCGGTTAATTCTGGAGACGCGAAGCTCCCTAGTTGGTCACTCAATCGTCGAGTGCGCGCCGGCAGCAACCTTTGGTAAAGCGGGCTGTGCTGCCGTCAAGCGCCGCGAAAAGATCCGGGTGGCAGAGAGAACCGCGGCGACCAGCATCAGGGCCACGGCCAGATAGAGCGCAGTGTGGATGCCCGCCACGAACGCGGTTCCCCGCGCCCCCGAGAGATTGGCGCCACCCACAAAAATGGCGAACGCTAGAGCTCGGGGGATGCTGTGCGAGGCGGCCACGATGGCCGCCGCATAGGAGAACACCATTCCGACGTTGGCGCAGCTCCGCAGGAGGCCTGCCGTGAGACCGAAATCGCGGGTCGGCGCGGCACGCATCACCGCGGCCGTGTTGGCGGGGAAGAATGCGCCTGACCCCACTCCGTTCACGACGCTTCCGAGCGATGCCAGCCAGAGCGGGCTCGTGACCGTCAACTGGGTGTAGATGAGCAGTGCCCCGACCGAGATGAGCAGCCCGACGGTTGCCGGCCATGCCGGTCCTAGCCGGTCCGCCAGCCGTCCGCCGATGGGCGAGGCAATGCCACCGATCAGATATCCCGGGACGAGCCAAAGTGACCCGTCCAGGGGTGTCAGGTGACGCACTCCTTGCAAGTACATGATCAAAAGGAAGAGAACTGCGAAGTTGGCCAGCCCCTGGAAGAACGCGGCCAGGAGGGACGGAGACATGGTCGGTATTCGAAAGAGCCGAAGCGCGATCATTGGTTCTCGCACGCGCCTCTCCACCATCACGAACGCCGCCAGTAATGCGGCCCCAAGTGCTAAGCCGACCGCGATCGGGGCGTCAAAGGAGCTCGACGAGAGTTCGATCATCGCCCAGAGNNCGAATAAGCCGGCTCCGAGCAGCCCCATTCCCCAGAAGTCGAGGGTTCGCGGCTGCCTCTCCCCTCTCTCCCGGAGCACCCGCACGGCGACCGCTAGGGCGGCGAGCCCAATCGGGACATTGATCCAGAAGACCCAACGCCACGACAGATAGGTCGTAATGAGACCTCCCAGGACGATCCCAATAATGGCGCCTATATTCCAGCCCACCGCGTTGAAGCCGTAGGCGCGCCCGCGCCGCTCGGGAGGGAACGTGTCGGCAATCACCGCTCCACTGTTGGCGGCGATGAGGGCTCCGCCAACCCCTTGAAGGACGCGGAACCCGATCATCGACGGTTCGTTCCAGGACAAAGCGCAGAACAGCGATCCGACTACGAAGACCGCGAATCCGGCCTCGTACATCCGCACCCGCCCGAAGATGTCGCCCAGCCGGCCCACCTGAGTGGATAGCAGGGTGATCACCAGCAGGTAGCTGACGACGATCCAAACGACTGAGCTCAGGCTAGCGTGGAGCGACCTTTGAATGTGAGGCAGCGCCAGCACGACGATCGTGGTGTCGACCGCAGTGATCAGGACGCCGGTGGCGATTACCGCCAGCGCCCAGCCGGGTGATCCGCGACGCACCGCACGCTCGA